>NZ_JBFAOH010000007.1:0-267342 GCF_040675175.1 Nonomuraea sp. NPDC049649 | reverse complement strand
CTCAACGTCACTGTGAAGAAGATCCCGTTCTCGCCCTGCTTGTGCCACTTAAGGTCTGCTTGTCCTCATGTGTCACACCAGTCTGGCAGAGAGGGTTCGGCTGAACCGCGATCTCACTCACGTCATTCCGCCTTCCGGGGCGTCGTCCTACGATGCTCGCACCCTGCAGCGAAGCTCGCATATGGATCGTTCCAGCTAGGACGGCGCCGGAAATCGGCAGATTTTTCGCACCTCCGAGCGGGCACGGGCGAGTCGTGTCCCCGTGGACGTCTGGAACTCCCGCATTCTTGGATCGTTCCCGAAACGCGTGAGCTGTTTGACGAAGTCCCGCACGTAGCGCCGCGTCCTGGCCGATCGCAGGTCGGCCACCGTGGTCACGACCTCACGCGCTGGCGCGGAGTCGGTTACACCTCGACCGTTACCGCCGGAGCCGACAATTGCAGGTCCTCCGTCTCACAGGAGGCGACAGCGCCGAGCGAAGCTCGGCACAGAAGAGCACGCCCGAGCGTAGCGAGGCCCTTTGTGGACGGGCGGGCGTACGGGGTCAAGGGATGCCTCGGGCAATGGGTGGGCGCTGAGGGTCAAGTAATGGAATCGAACCAGTGACCGCTCGTCTTACAGGCGAAGGGTCACTGGCTGCGGTGGCGCTGTGGGTCAGGTCCGGTCGTGGCTCAGCACGAGGAGCAGGAAGGCGAAGTCCCGGATGTGGTCGCTGGCGGCGGAGACGAGTTGGCCGGACAGCAGCAGGGCGAAGGTCCCGCGCACGCTACCAACCCCCCGCCACGCACCGCACCGCCTTCTCCCCAGGGTCCGTCCGGCCCTGCCCAAAGAGGCCGGAAGACCCTGAACCGTCCCACGCCTCCCGCCGACAATGAAGGCATGAGGACGACGAGACACCCCGCGCTCAGGTGGACGGCTCTGACGCTGGCCGGCCTGGCGGCCTTCCGGCTGCTGCTCCGTCCGCGACTGCTGCGCTGGGGCGCCACCCCCGCGGAGGCGCGCAGAAAGATGCCGGGCGACACCCTGATCCCGCGCCCGCACGTCGTCGCGACGCGCGCCATCACCGTCGCCGCCGAACCGCAGGACCTGTGGCCGCTCCTGCCCACCCTGGCCGCACAAGACGCCGAGGTAGTCCAGGAGAAGCCGTTCCACACCCTGGTGATGGCCGTACGCGGCTTCTATGTCACCGTCACCTGGGCGATGGAGCTGCGCGAGCAGCATGACGGCACCCGGATGGTGGTGCGCCAGCGGATCCTGTGCCGCCCGGGCGTGCTCGGCCTGATCTACCTCCTGCTGTCGGATACGGCGGATTTCTTCACCGTCCGTGAGCAGCTCACGACGGTCAAGGCGCTGGCCGAGGGGAAGCCTCACCGTGCGGCGCTCGCCGTGCCGTGAGGGAGGAGCGACAGCGCATGACGGTCACCGAGGAGCGGGTCCGGGGCGGGGAGCTGACCGGCCGGATCAAGAAGCTGGTCCACGAGGGCAACGTCCGAAGGATCATGGTCAGGGACAGGGAGGGCCGCACCGTCCTTCAGGTGCCGGTGTCGGTCGGCGTGGGCGCGCTGGCCTTCGCCCCCGTGGTGACGGTGCTGGGCGCGATGGGCGCGCTGGCCGCCGACTGGACGATCCGGATCGAGGGGTCCGGGGAGCAGGCCTGACACGACCGCGGGACAGAGGGGGCGGTGTCGTGGATCAGCAGCGGGTGCGGGATTTCGCGATGGAGATCGCGGCCGAGCGGGCGCACGCGGGCGCCGTCCTGCTCAGCTATCTGGGCGACCGGCTCGGCATCTGGCGGGCGATGGCGGGGGCCGGCCCGCTGGACAGCGCCGGGCTGGCCGCGCGGACGGGCCTGTCGGAGCGTTACCTGCGGGAGTGGCTGTCCGGGCAGGCGGTGGCGGGGCACGTCACCTACGATCCGGCGTCGGGCCGTTTCGAGTTGCCCGCCGAGCACGCGGCCGTGCTGGCCGACGAGGGCGGGCTCGCCTTCCAGGGCGGCGGGCTGGAGTCGATGGCGGCGTTCTGGATGGCAGCCGACCGGATCGCCGAGGCGTTCCGTACGGGGGCGGGCGTGCCGTGGGGTGAGCAGGATCCGCGGATGTTCAGCGGCACCAACCGGTTCTTCGGGCCGCTGTATCGGGGCTCGCTGGAGCAGGAGTGGCTGCCGGCGCTGGACGGCGTGGTGGAGCGGCTGCGTGAGGGGGCGCGTGTGCTGGATGTGGGGTGCGGGCGGGGCACTTCGACGATCCTGATGGCGCAGGCGTATCCGCAGTCGCGGCTGCTGGGCGTGGACGTGCACGAGGAGTCGATGGCGGCGGCCCGGGAGGCGGCGGCGGGGGCGGGCGTGGCCGGGCGGGCGGAGTTCCTGGTGGCCGACGCCGAGTCCTATCCGGACGGGCCGTGGGATCTGATCTGCTTCTTCGATTCGCTGCACGACATGGGCGACCCGCGGGCGGCCGCCGCCAAGGCGCGGGCGTCGCTGGCGCCGGGCGGCACGGTGATGGTGGTGGAGCCGTTCGCGCGCGACCGGCTGGAGGAGTCGGTGGGCGACCCGGTGGCGCTGACCTACTACACCGCCTCGACGGTGGCGTGCGTGCCGAACTCGCTGTCGCAGGGCGGGGCCGCGCTGGGCGCGCAGGCGGGCCCCGACCGGCTGTCGCGGGTGCTGGCGCAGGCCGGGTTCTCCCACGTCCGGCGGGCGCTGGAGACTCCTTTCAACCTCGTGCTGGAAGCGCGCCCCTGACTCACTTGCCGCCGCGGGTGCGGACCACCGCCAGCGGGGCGGGGGCGTCCTGGACCAGCGCCTGGCTGACCGAGCCGAGCACCATCCCGGCGATCGCGCCGTGCCCGCGGGAGCCGACCACCAGCAGGTCGGCGCCGGCGGCGGCCTCCCTGAGGACCTCGACGGGGTGGCCCTGGACGGTCTCGTCGACGATCCGCACCCCGGGGTGCCTGTCGCGGACCCCGGCGAGCGTGTCGCGCAGCACCGCCCGCTCGCTGCCTTCCTCCGGGCCCGGCCCGGGCCCCGGCCACGCCCAGGCGTGCACCACGCGCAGGGCGGCGTGGCGCAGTTCCGCCTCGGCCAGCGCGAAGGCGAGCACCTGCTCGGAGGCGGCCGAGCCGTCGATGCCGGCCACGACCTCGCCGCGCGGCCGGTCGGGCACCTCGCGCACCACGACGACGTCGCCGGCGGCGTGGGCGGCCACGCCGTAGGCGACCGAGCCGACCAGCAGGCCGCGCACCCGGCCGAGCCCGTGGTTGCCGACGACGAGCAGGTCGGCGTCGCGGGCGGCGTCGATGAGCGCGTTGCGCGCGTCGCCCGGCAGCAGCACGGTCCGCACCTCGACCTCGGGCTGTTCGCGGCGGGCCCGTTCCTGGGCGGCGGTCAGCACCGAGGTGCCGCCCTCGCGCATCCACGCGGCGACCTCGGCGTAGCGGCCGCTGTCGAGTTCCAGCGCCCAGCGGGGGATGGCGTGCCCGATGGTCAGCGGCGCCTTGCGCAGCGCCGCCTCCCCCGCGGCCCACGCGGTGGCTTCCAGTCCCGCCCTCGACCCGTCGACACCCACGATGATCATGTACGAGTCCCTCCCTCTGCTCACTCCGACCCTAACTCCGCGAAGATCCCGAACCCGGGAACCGGGCTGAAGGACTTCAGACCCTTTCGCCCCGGAACGGGAGTGCTAACGTCGGAGACATGATTCGCGTGTTCCTCGTCGACGATCACGAGGTGGTCCGGCGCGGCGTGGCCGCCCTGCTCGATTCGGAGGACGACATCGAGGTCGTCGGCGAGGCCGGCACCGCCGAGTCGGCGGTCGCCCGGATCCCGGCGCTGCGGCCGGACGTGGCCGTGCTCGACGTGCGCCTGCCCGACGGCAACGGCGTCGACGTGTGCCGCGAGGTCCGTTCCAAGGTGCCCGGGCTGGCCTGCCTGATGCTCACCTCCTACGCCGACGACGAGGCGCTGTTCAACGCGGTCATGGCGGGCGCCGCCGGTTACGTGCTCAAGCAGATCCACGGCTCCGACCTGGTGGGCGCGGTCCGCACGGTCGCCTCCGGCCAGTCGCTGCTCGACCCGCAGACCACCGCGACCATGCTGCAGCGGCTGCGCGACCAGGCCGCCAAGCAGGACCCGCTGGCCGCCCTGACCGAGCAGGAGCGGCTCATCCTCGACCTGATCGGCGAGGGGCTGACGAACCGGCAGATCGGCGAGCGGATGTTCCTGGCCGAGAAGACGGTCAAGAACTACGTCTCCAACCTGCTGTCCAAGCTCAACATGCAGCGCCGTACGCAGGCCGCGGCGCTGGCGGCCCGGCTGCGTGCCGACCGCCGTGAATGATTGGGACCTTCGCCCCTAATGACCGGCGCGCGCGATGGGGAATGCTGGTGGGCATGCAACTCGATTCGTCCGGCCTGCAGGTGCTCCCCCGGGAGGAGTGCCTGCGCCTGATGTCGGCGACGCCCATCGGCCGGATCGTCTTCACCGACCGCGCGCTGCCCGCGATCCAGCCTGTGACGTTCCTGCTGGACGGCGAGCAGATCATCATCCGCACCGGCACCGGATCCAAGCTGGCCGCCGCCACCCGTGAGGCCGTGGTGGCGTTCGAGGTCGACGAGTTCGACCCCAAGACGCGTACCGGATGGTCCGTGACCGCCGTCGGCCACGCCCGCGCGGTGACCGATCCCGCCGAGATCTCCCGGCTGGCCGCGCTGCCGCTCACCCCGTGGGCGCCCGGCAGCAGAGACCACTACATCGTCGTCGAGACCGAGCAGATCAGCGGCCGGCGCATCCCCGCCCCGGTCACAGGGGAACACGCCAACGGAGCGTCGCCCCTTCCCCCTCGGCGGAGCTGATCTCCAGGCTCCCGCCGAGCGCCTCGGCGCGTTCGTCGAGGTTGCGCAGGCCGCTGCGGCGGCCTCCCTCCGGGATGCCCACCCCGTTGTCCTGCACGGTCAGCACCAGCTCGCCGCCCGTCACCTCCACCGCCACGCTCGCCCTGCTGGCCTTGGCATGCCTGACGACGTTCGACAGCGCCTCGCGCAGCACGGCCAGCAGCTGCTCGGCCACCTCCTCCGGCACCTGGTTGTCGACCTGCCCCTCCATCCGCAGGCCCGGCATGAAGCCGAGGTGGCCGCGGGCGGACTCGACCAGGTCGACGATCCGGCCGCGCAGGGTGGGCCCGGTCGTCTCGGGCGTGGCCTGCAGGGCGAAGATGGTGGAGCGGATCTGCCGGATGGTCTCGTCCAGCTCGTTGACGGCCTGCTGCAGCCGGCTCGACGCCTCCGGGCGTTCGACCAGGCGCACGGTGCTCATCAGCGTCATCGCGATGGCGAACAGCCGCTGGATGACGACGTCGTGCAGGTCCTTGGCGATGCGGTCGCGGTCTTCGAGCAGGCCGAGCCGTTCGGCGTGGCGGCGGGTCTCGGCCAGCTCCAGCGCGATGGCCGCCTGTCCGGCGAACGCCTCCAGCATCCGCAGGTCGGCGCCGCTGAAGGGCAGCCGCCCGCTCCGCTTGGCCAGCGCGAGCACGCCCCGCACGGTGTGTCCGGAGCCGAGCGGGATCAGCAGCTCGGGGCCGTAGCCCAGCTCGCGCAGCTCGCCGTCGCCGTCGTGCAGGTCGTCGGCGCTCACGGCGTGGCCGGTGCGGAACACCTGCCCGGCGACGCTGTCGCCGATGCCGAAGGTGACCTGCGTGGTCTCCTGGCCGTCGTCGCCCTCGGCGTACTCGACGCGCAGCCGCTCGCCGCCGTCGTCGGGCAGCAGGACCTGTACGAGGTCGGCGTCGGTCATCTGGTGGGCGCGGGCCGCCATCATGCTGAGCACCTCCTGGGGGGCGGCGCCCGACAGCAGCCGGGTGGTGATCTCCGAGGAGGCCTGCAGCCAGGTCTCGCGCCGGCGCGTCTCCTCGTACAGGCGGGCGTTCTCGACGGCCACGCCGGCGGCGGTGGCCAGCGCGATGACGATGGCCTCGTCCTCCTCGTCGAACTCGCCGCCGCCGCGCTTCTCCGTCAGGTACAGGTTGCCGAACACCTCGTCGCGCACCCGGATCGGCACGCCCAGGAAGGTGCCCATCGGCGGGTGGCCGGGCGGGAAGCCGTAGGACTCGGGGTGGTCGGAGATGCGGCCCAGCCGCAGCGGCCGGGCGTCCTTGATGAGCAGGCCGAGCAGGCCCAGCCCGTGCGGCCAGTGCTCGATCTTGGCGATCTCCTCCTCGCTGAGCCCGACCGGGATGAACTGGATGAGCGTGCTTTCCTGCCCGATCACGCCGAGCGCCCCGTAGGTGGCGTCGACGAGCCGGGTGGCGGTCTCCACGATGCGCCGCAGCACGGTTTCCAGGTCCAGGTCGCTGCCGACCGAGACGACCGCTTCCATCAGGGCGTGGACCCGGTCGCGGGTGGCCAGGACTGCCTGCAGGCGCACCTGGAGCTCGGACAGCAGGTCGTCGAGGCGCATGCCGGGGAGCAACGGGCTCCGCTCACTCTCCCTCATAAGGGCCAGTCTCGCACCCGCGTACGGCGGCGCCCACCCCGGCGGGGGGCGGGCGCGCGGGCGCTGGTCGCGGCGCAGGTCAGCGCAGGTACGGGTGACGCCGGAGGATCGGCAGGCGGCCCAGGCCGAGGGTGGTGCCGGCGTCGGCCGCGGCCAGCCCGGCCAGGACGATGGTGTAGACGACGTGGTCGTCCATGAAGGGGTTGGTGGCCAGCGGCAGCGCGGCCGCCCACATGAGCATCAGCATGGTCCCGCCGGCCACCGCGGCGGCGCGCAGGCCGACGCCGAGGATGAGCGCGGCGCCGACGCCGAGCAGCCCGGCCATGAACAGCCAGTCCACCCAGGCCTGCCCGGCCAGCGCGGTGAAGAACCCGCCGAGCGCGTTCTCCTCGGTGCCCATCAGGTAGCCGGTGGTGGGGCTGCCGCCGGCCAGCCACGCCTTCTCGGGGGCGGTGGCGAAGCCCAGGCCGAACGTCTTGTCGAGGAAGGCCCACAGGAAGATCCAGCCCAGCGCGATGCGGGTGGCGGCCCACAGGTAGTCGGCGGGGCGCCGGGCGCCCGCCGGGACCTGTTCGCGCTTGACGGGGACGGTGGTGGCCATGACGGCCTCCTTTCAGGTCGGGCTTGGTCTTTCCTTCACACCTCCATCACACCGTTTTGACCTTCCCGGGGGCAGTGCCGTACGGCCCGCCGCCAAGGTGACCTTGGTCCCGGCTCAGTCGAGCAGGTCGTCAAGCGGGCGGCGGACGGCGTCCTTGGCGTCGAACGTGACACCCAACCTCATGATCATCTGCGGGTACTCTCCGGAGCACAGCTCCTCGCGCACGAACTCCCGCAGGTGGCGCATCTCCAGCACCTGCGTGTGGAAGGCGGCGCTGACCCCGTACGCGCAGGCGTGCAGCAGCACCCGCTGCAGCGCCTGCCCGGCCGCCAGCCAGTCCTCGCGCGTGTCGCCGCCGGTGGTCAGCACGGCCACGACGCCGGGGTCGGTGGCGCCGGGATCGGCGCCGGTGCTGCCCCAGCGGTGGCGCCAGGCGTAGTCGCGCTGGGCGAAGTGCGGCTCGGTGCGGGCCGCCTGGAGCGGGTAGCCGCCGGCGGGCACCCCGTCGGTGCGGCTGCTGCCGGGCGGGCGGGCCCACCGGATGACCTCCAGGCTGAAGCGCCGGTTCCGGGCCTGCACGCCCTGCGCGGCCTGGGTGAGCGCGGCCAGCACCGCGACGGCCTCGGGCGCGCGGACCGGGGTGAGCCGGGCGCCTTCGGCGGCTGCGCTCCTGACCAGCGCCTGCACGAGCCGGTCGGGCACCGGCAGGCCGGTGAACCCGGCCCGGTGCGTGCGCCTGCGCTCGATCTCGGCCACCAGGACCGAGGTGCGCTCGTCGGGCTCGGCCGGCTCGCCGGCCGTGACGACGGCCAGCAGGGCGGGGCGGTCGGGGTCGGGCAGGATCCGCACTACAGGCCGGTAGCCGGCCTGCCGCATGGCGACGCGCATGGTGAACAGGGCCGCCCCGCAGCTGACGAGCATCTCGCGGCCCTCGTCGTCGGCGACGCGCAGCCGCCGATCGGCGTCAGCGCGCAGGCTGATCTCCTCGCCGGTGACGGCGAAGGTCCACGGCTGGGTGTTGTGCACCGACGGCGCCCAGCGGGCGGCCTCGACCGCGGCTTCCACGGCCGTCCTCGGCGAACGTCCGGGCGGACGGTTCATGACGGCACCTCCAACTGACGATAACTCCAGGCCATCACGGCGCCGCCGGGCCGGGCAGGGCCCAAGGTCCCGCCGTCAGGCCCCGGTCAGCCGGCGGCGGAACACCCAGTACGTCCAGCCCTGGTAGACGAGCACCACCGGGGTGAAAATGACCGCCACCCAGGTCATGACGGTGAGCGTGTAGGGGCTGGAGGCGGCGTTGGCGACGGTGAGGCTGTGGGCGGGGTCGAGCGCCGGCATCACGTCCGGGTACAGGCCGGTGAACAGGGCCGCCACCAGGGCGGCGATGCCCAGCGCGCTGCCGGTGAACGCCCAGCCGTCCCGGCCGCGCACGGTGGCCAGCAGCGACCCGGCCAGGGCCGCGGCGGCGGCGCCGACGATCGCCCAGTAGGCCGGCTTGTCACTGCCCAGCAGCGCCAGGAACGCCGCCGCCACCACGATCACCAGGGGGCCGAGCACCCGCGCGATCCTCCTGGCCCGCTCGCGCAGCTCGCCGGTGGTGCGCAAGGCCAGGAACACCGCGCCGTGCGAGGCGAACAGCAGCAGCGTGACCAGCCCGCCCAGCAGCGCGAACGGGTTCAGCAGGGTCAGCAGCGTGCCGGTGTACTCGTGGTCGGCGTCCAGCGGCACCCCGGCTGCGATGTTGGCGAAGGCCACCCCCCACAGCACCGCCGGGCCCAGCGACCCCCAGAAGAACGCCCGGTCCCACCCCTTCTGGCTGTCGCTCTTGTCGCGGTACTCCAGCGCGACGCCCCGTACGATCAACGCCAGCAGAATGAGGAAGAGCGGCAGGTAGAAGCCGGAGAACAGGGTGGCGTACCACTCGGGGAAGGCCGCGAACGTGGCGCCGCCCGCCACCAGCAGCCACACCTCGTTGCCGTCCCAGACCGGCCCGATCGTCCGCACGACGGTGCGCCGCTGCGCCTCGCCGCGCGCCACGAACGGCATCAGGACGCCGACCCCGAAGTCGAAGCCCTCCAGGACGAAGTAGCCCGTCCACAGGACGGCGATGAGCACGAACCAGATCGTTTCCATCACGTGCACCTCAGTAGCTCAGGGCGGGGGCGGCCTCGGGCTCGGATCGCGGCTCCTCCTGCGCGCCGAGCCTGATGAACTTCAGCAGCAGCCGGACCTCGATGACGGCCAGCACCGCGTACACCAGGGTGAACCCGGCCAGCGTGATCGCGACCGAGGTGACGTCGGCGCCCGGCGAGACGGCGGCGGCGGTCCGCATGAGCCCGAACACCGTCCACGGCTGGCGGCCCATCTCGGTGAAGATCCACCCCATCGTGTTGGCCAGGAACGGCAGGGCGACGCCGAGCATGGCCAGCCGGTAGAACCATCTCCCGGCGGGCAGCCGCCCCCTGCGGGTCAGCCAGAGCCCGGCCAGGGCGAGCCCGCCGGCCAGCATCCCGAACCCGATCATCAGCCGGAACGACCAGTACGCGACGCCGACCATCGGCACGTAGTCCCCGGGGCCGTACAGGGCCTCGTAGCGGCGCTGGATGTCGTTGATGCCCTCGACCTCGCCGTCCGGGCTGTTGGTGGCCAGGATGCTCAGCCCGTACGGGATCTGGATGTTGACATGGTTGCGGCCGTTGTCGACGTCGCCGACGGCGAACAGGGAGAACCCGGCGGCCTTCTCGTCGTCCCACAGCGCCTCGGCGGCGGCCATCTTCATCGGCTGCTGCTCGGTCATGAGCTGGGCCTGCCAGTGCCCGGTCATCGCCACCCCGGCGGCCGAGACGAGCGCGACGGCCAGCGCCGCCCGCACGGCCGGCCGGAAGATCGGCACCTGCCTGCGGCGCATCAGGAACCAGGCGCCGACGCCGAGCACGAACGCGGCGGCGGTGAGGAACGCCCCGAAGATCACATGCGGGAACGTGACGAGGGTGGTCGAGCTGGTCAGCACGGCCCAGATGTCGGTCAGCTCCGCCCGCCCGTTGTTGATCGTGTAGCCGACCGGGTGCTGCATCCAGGAGTTCGCGGCCAGGATGAAGTAGGCCGACAGGTTGGTGCCGATGGCCGCGATCCAGATCGTGGCCAGGTGGACCTTCGGCGGCAGCTTGTCCCACCCGAAGACCCACAGCCCGAGGAAGGTGGACTCCAGGAAGAACGCCAGGAGCCCCTCCATCGCCAGCGGCGCCCCGAACACGTCCCCCACGAACCGGGAGTACTCACTCCAGTTCATCCCGAACTGGAACTCCTGCACGATGCCCGTCACCACGCCCATCGCGAAGTTGATCAGGAAGAGCCGCCCGAAGAACTTCGTCAGCCGCAGATACTCCGGCTTCCTCGTCCGGTACCAGGCGGTCTGCCACCCGGCCACCAGCACCGACAGGCCGATGGTGAGCGGCACGAACAGGAAGTGGTACACGGTCGTGATGCCGAACTGCCAGCGGGAGAGATCCAGCACGTCCATGAGCCCCAGCATCGCCGCAGGTCACAGCGGTCGCGTAGGGCCGGCGGACCCTTCCGGCAGGGACCTTCGGCCAGGCCCAACGGCTCCCGCCGCGCCCGGTCAGGGACTTTGGCCACCCGCCGGAAAGGCCCTCCGCCCCTGACCTTAGGCGCGCACGTCCGGCACATTCGGGGGCAGGAGGTGCGTGATGTCCCCTGCCGATCTCGGTGTCCGGCGGCTACTCGTCGCGGCCGGCCGGGCGCCCTCGGTCTGCAACACCCAGCCGTGGCGTTTCCGCGTCCTGCCCGGCCCCCGCATCGAACTGCTCGCCGACCCCGACCGGCGGCTGCGCGTCGCCGACCCGCGCGGCCGTTCCCTGACCGTCAGCTGCGGCGCCGCGCTGTTCAACCTGCGGCTGGCGCTGCGCTGCGCGGGCCTGCGCCCCCTGGTGTGGCCGCTGCCCGACCCCGAGCACCATCCGCTGCTGCTGGCCGCCGTGCGCACCGCCGAGGCCCGCCCGGCCACCGGCGAGACGCGCGTCCTGTACGAGCTGATCCCGGTGCGCCGCACCAGCCGCGAACCCTTCTCCGACCGGCCGGTGCCGCCGCGCGTCCTGGCCGAGCTGCGCATCGCCGCCTCCCGCGAGGGCGCCACCCTGGTGCCGCTGGAGCGGGACGCCGCGGCCGAGATGCTGGAGTACGCGGCGATCGCCGAGGACGAGCTGGCCGCGGACCCCGCATACCGGGCCGAGCTGGCTGCCTGGACGATGCCGGGCGCCCGCTTCGACGGCGTGCCCGCCTGTACCCAGGGCCCCCGGCCCCTCCGTGACCCGGCGCCGGTGCGCGACTTCGGCCGCCACGAACGCCAGGCCCGCTTCGAGGAGCATCCGCAGCTCGCGGTGCTGACCACCATCGGCGACCGGCCGCTGGACTGGTTGCGCGCCGGGCAGGCCCTGCAGCGGGTGCTGCTCACCGCCACCCGCCACGGCCTGTCGGCCTCGTTCCTGAACCAGCCGCTCGACCTGCGCGACCTGCGCCGCCGCCGCGACCCGCACCACCGCCGCGGACACGCCCAGATGATCATCAGATTGGGGTATGGCCCCCACGTACCGGGCAGCCCCCGCCGCCCGGCCGGCGAACTGGAGACGCACCATGCTTGACGAAGGCTACGACGTCCTGCTCCGCGACGGCGGCATCGCCCACGTGCGCCCCCTGCGCCCCGGCGACCGCCAGGCCCTGCACGACCTGGTCGACCGCTCATCGGAACGCTCGGCGTACCTGCGTTTCTTCACCGGCGGCCGGGCCACCGCGCACGCCTACATGGACCACCTCACCAGCCCCGGCTACCGCGGCCACGCCCTCGCCGGCACCCTGCGCGACCGGCTGGTGGCGGTCGCCGAGTACATCCCCTCCGGCGACGGCAGCGCCGATTTGGGGATCCTCATCGACGACGCCGCCCACGGCCTGGGCCTGGGCACGCTCCTGCTGGAACACGTCGCCATCGACGCCGCCGACCACGGCGTGCGCACGCTCGTCGCCGACGTGCTGGCCGAGAACACCCCCATGATCAACGTGCTGCGCGACCTCGGCCTGGACACCACCCACGAGTACTCCGGCGGCAGCCTGCGCATGGTCGTCGACGCCCGCGTCACCCCCCGGCTGCGCGCCGAGATCGAGGCCCGCGACCACGAGGCCGAGCGCGCCTCCCTGGCCCGGGTGCTGGAGCCCCGCTCGGTGGCGGTGATCGGCGCCTCCCGCGACCCGTCGGCCGTCGGCCACATCGCGCTGCGCAACCTCCTCGACGGCGGCTTCCCCGGCCCCGTATATCCCGTCAACCCCAAGGCGGACGAGGTCGCCGGCCTGGCCGCCTACCCCAGCGTGCTGGACGTGCCCGGCCCGGTGGACCTGGCCGTGGTGGCGGTGCCCGCCCAGCACGTGCTGCGCGTCACCCGCGACTGCGCCGAGGCGGGCGTGTCCGGCCTCATCGTGCTGAGCGCCGGCTTCGCCGAGGCCGGGCAGCCCGGCGCCGAGGTGGAGATCCTGCGCGTGTGCCGCACCGCCGGCATCCGCCTGATCGGCCCGAACTGCCTGGGCGTGGTCAACAACCACGCCCGGCTCAACGCCAGCTTCCTGCCCGTCACCCCCACCGCGGGCCGGGTCGGGCTGGTCTCGCAGTCGGGCGCGGTCGCCGCCGCGCTGCTGGAACGGCTGGACGTGTCCATGTTCGTCTCGGTCGGCAACAAGGCCGACGTGAGCGGCAACGACCTGCTCGAATACTGGGAGGACGACGCGAACACCGACGTCATCGCCCTGTACCTGGAGTCGTTCGGCAACCCGCGCAAGTTCGCCCGCATCGCCGGCCGGGTCGGCCGCAAGAAGCCGATCCTGCTGGTCAAGAGCGGCCGCACCGGCGCCGGCGACCGCGCCGTCCGCTCCCACACCGCCGCGGCCGCCACCCCGGACGTGGCCGTGGACGCGCTGGTGCGCGCCTCCGGCGTGATCCGGCTCGACAGCGTCCACGAACTCATCGACACCGCCCGGCTGCTGTCGACCCAGCCGCTGCCCGCCGGGCGGCGGGTCGCCATCGTCGGCAACTCCGGCGGCCCCCAGGCGATGGCCGCCGACGCCTGCGAAGCGGCCGGCCTGACGGTGCCCGAACTGCCCGCCGGGCTGGTCGAGGCGGCCGGCCACGCCGCCGTCGGCAACCCCGTCGACCTGACCGCCGGCGCCCGCGCCGCCGAGCTCGGCGCCGCCATCGAGGCGCTCGCCGCCGCGCCGCAGGTGGACGCGGTCCTCGTCGTCTACACCCCGCCGTTCGGCTCCGGGCTGGAGGAGACCCGCAAGGCCATCGCCGCCGCCGCGGCCGGTTCGGCCAAGCCGGTGCTGGCCTGCGTGGTCGGCCACGACGGCGTCATCGACGGCCGGGTGCCCAGCTACGCCTTCCCCGAACAGGCCGTCAAGGCGCTGGCCCGCGCCGCCGGCTACGCCGAATGGCGCGCCCGCCCCGCCTCCGAACCCGCCGAGCCGCCCGCCGCCGACGTCGAGACCGCCAAGGCGATCGTCGCCGAACGGCTGCACGCCGACCCCGACGGCGGCTGGCTCGCCCCCGAGCAGGCCACCCGCCTGCTCGCCTGCTACGGCCTCGACGTCGCCGAAGCCGTGCCGGTCTCCGGCGCCGACGCCGCCGCCGAGGCCGCCACCCGCGTCGGCCTGCCCGCCGTGCTCAAGGTCACCGGGCCCGTCCACAAGAGCGACGTCGGCGGCGTCCGCCTCGGCCTGAAGACCGCCGGAGACGTCCGCGACGCCTACCGGGACATGGCCGCCCGCATCGGCGCCGAGATGACCGGCGCCATCGTGCAGCGCATGCTCCCCGCCGGAGTGGAGATCATCATCGGCGGCGTCACCTACCCGGTGTTCGGGCCGCTGGTCATGGTCGGCATGGGCGGGGTGACGGCCGACCTGCTGGCCGACCGCGCCTTCCGGGTGCCGCCCGTGGACGCCGCCGCCGCCCGCGAGATGATCGGCGAGCTGCGCTGCGCGCCCCTGCTGCACGGCTACCGCGGCTCCCCGCCCGCCGACGTGGAGGCGCTGGCCGGGCAGGTGGCCCGCGTCAGCCGCCTGCTGGAGGACCTGCCGCAGGTCGCCGAGCTGGACCTGAACCCGGTCATCGTCACCCCGCAGGGCGCGACCGCGGTGGACGTGCGCGTCCGCGTCGCCCCGGCGCAGGCGCCGCCGTCGCCGCTGCTGCGCCGCCTGCGCACCCCGTCCCGCGCCTGACACCACGCGCGGTCCCGGGTAGGAAGGTCATGTGTACGGACGAGTCGAGGGCAGGCGATGACCGAGCCCACCCCCGGGACCGCGCGGCCGCACTACCGCACGCCGGCCGTCATCGCCGCGGGCGGCGCCCTCGGCACCGGCGCCCGCTACGGCGCGAACCTGCTGTGGCCTGCCCCGCCCGGGGCGTTCCCCTGGACCACCCTGACCGTCAACGCGCTGGGCTGCCTGGCGATCGGCGTGCTCCTGGCCGCGGTGACCGAGACGCCGGCCGCGCCGGCCTGGCTGCGGCCGTTCGCCGCCACCGGCGTGCTGGGCGGCTTCACCACCTTCTCCGCCTACTGCCTCGACATCGAACGCCTGCTGTCGGCCGGCCGGACGGGCGCGGCGCTGAGCTACCTGGCCGCAACCCTCCTCGCGGCGCTGGCCGCAGTCACCTTCGGAGCCTGGGCCACCCGCCTCATCCTCGCCACCCGCCGCAGAACGAGGAGAACACGATGACCACAGCGCCGCGGCCCGACGACACCGCCACCCGGCACCACCGCCCGCAGGGAGAAGAGGTCGTGGTCGCGGACGACCGCCTGTCGGTGCGGAGGCGGCGGTGGTGACCTGGCTGCTGGTGCTTCTGGGCGGCGCGGTCGGCGCGCTGGTGCGCTACCTGGCCGGCCGCATGGTCCAGGCCCGCCTGGGCACGGCCTTCCCCTGGGGCACCTTCGCCGTCAACGTGACCGGCTCGCTCATCCTGGGCCTTCTCACCGGCGCGGCCCTGAGCGGCGCGATCGGCCCCGCCCTGCACACCCTGGCCGCCGGCGGCTTCTGCGGCGCGCTGACCACGTACTCGACCTTCTCGTACGAGACGATGCGCCTGGCGCAGACTGGCGCGCTCCTGTACGCCGCGGCCAACGTCGCCGGCTCGGTGGCGGCGGGCCTGGGCGCGGTGTTCCTCGGCCTGGCCGTCACCCAAGCACTCCTCTAGGGCGGCGGCGCGGCCGTCAGGTCCCGTTTGTCGGGCACGAGCTCGCAGACCACGTCCACGACCCCTTCGACCGCGCGGGCGGCCTCGGTGAGCGCGACCGCCTCCGACTCCCGCCGGACCGTGCCGCCGAGGGTGACCACGCCCTGATCGACCCGTACGGTGAAGGCGCGGCCGGGCGGCAGCACGGCGCGCACGTCGGCCTCCACGTCGGCGGCCGGGCGGGTGAAGACCCGCAGCACGTCACGCTGGTGCAGGGTGCCGGCGATGCGGCCGGTCACCGGGTCGACCACGGGCAGCTGCTTGATGCGCCTGCTGTGCATGAGCCGGGCGGCGTCCCTGACGGTCGTGCCGGGGGTGACGGTGACGGCCGGGGAGGTCATCAGGTCGCGGGCCCGCACCGCGGCGGCCTTGCCGTGCTCCAGCCGCTGCCGGGAGCTTTCGAACATGGACACGCTGTGCCGTACCGGGTCGATCTCCTTGAGCAGCAGGTCGTCCTCCGACACCACGCCGATCGGGCGGCGGCCGGCGTCGATGACGGTGACGGCGCCGACGGCGTAGCGCTTCATGGCGGCGACGATGTCGCTGAAGGACGCGTCCTGCAGCACGGCGATGGCGACCCGCCCCATGACGTCCCCGACGTGTATGGCCATGATGCCTCCCTTCCCCTCCACCCTTACCGGCGCGGCCACCGCACCGGCAGCGCCGAAAGTCCCGACCCTCGGGGACCTAAGGCCGCACCCCCCGCACCACCTGGACAAGTACGCCAAGTAGGGACGAAAGACCATGGATGGGGGCGTTGCTCAGGGGTAGCGTCCATCGCATGGCCGCCATCGACCTCAACACGCTGCGCGCCGCGGTCTTCGACACCGACGGCGTCGTCACCGACACCGCCCGCGTGCACGCCGCCGCGTGGAAGCACGTCTTCGACCGTTTCCTGCGCGGCCGCTCCGCGCCGTTCGACATCCGCGACGACTACCTCAGCTACGTCGACGGACGCCCGCGCCTGGACGGCGTGCGCACCTTCCTCGCCTCCCGCGGCATCACCCTGCCCGAGGGCGGCCCGGAGGACGAGCCGGGCGCGCCGACCGTGCACGGGCTCGGCATGGCCAAGGACGAGCTGTTCGTCCGCCAGATCGCCGAGCACGGCGTGGCCGCCTTCCCCTCCACCGTCGCCCTGCTGCACGAGCTGCGCCAGCGCGGCTGCCGCACCGCCGTCGTCTCGGCCAGCCGGCACTGCCGGGCCGTCATCTCCTCCTCCGGCCTGCTGCACCTGTTCGACGTGCTCGTCGACGGCAACGACGCCGCCCGGCTCGGCCTGCCCGGCAAACCCGACCCGGCCCTGTTCCAGCAAGCCGCCCACCGGCTCGGCCTGCCCGCCGCCGAGGTCGCGATCGTGGAGGACGCCCTGCCCGGCGTGGAGGCCGGCCGCCGCGGCGGCTTCGGCCTGGTCGTCGGCGTCGACCGGGCCAGAACCCAGGCCGAGGCGATGCTGCGGGCCGGGGCGGACGTCGTGGTGCACGATCTGGCCGAACTGGCCGTCACCGGCCGGGTGCCGGTGGGCCGCCGATGACCCCCTGGATACTCGCCTACGAAGGATTCGACCCCGAGCGTGAAGGGCTGCGCGAAGCCCTGTGCACGCTCGGCAACGGCCGCTTCGCCACCCGCGGCGCCACCCCCGACGGCCTGCGCCGCACCCCCGGCACCTACGCCGCCGGCGTCTACAACCGCCTCACCTCCCCGGTCGCCGGGCGCACCGTCACCAACGAGGACCTCGTCAACCTGCCCGACTGGCTGCCGCTCACCTTCGCCACCCCCGGCTGCGACTACTTCCACCCCGACGGCGCCGACCTGCTCGAATACCGCCACACCCTCGACATGCGCGCCGGCGTGCTGACCCGCCGGCTGCGCTGGCGCGACCCCCAGGGCCGCGTCACCCGCGTCCGCCAGCGCCGCGTCGTCTCCATGGCCGACCCCACTCTCGCCGCCCTGGAGACCACCTTCACCGCCGAGAACTGGTCCGGCCCGCTGCGGGTGCGCGCCACCGTCGACGGCGGGGTCCGCAACCGCGGCGTGGCCCGCTACCGCGACCTGCGCGGCGACCACCTGACCGGCCACGAGACCGGCGAAGCGGACGGCCTGGCCTGGCTGACGGCCACCACCAGCGGCTCACGCATCACCGTCGCGCTCGCCGCCCGCCTCGACACCCCCGGCGAGCCCCAGGTCACCACCGGGCCCGCCCACGTCACCACCGGCCACGTGCTCGACCTCGTAGAAGGCGAGACCGCCACCGTCACCAAGGTCGTGGCGCTGCTGACCTCACGCGACCACGCCATCCACGACCCCCTCTCCGCCGCCCTGCGCCACGCCCGCCTCGCGCCCCGCTTCGACGAGCTGCTGACCCGCCACACCACCGCCTGGGACCGGCTGTGGGAACACGCCCGCCTGGACGTCAGCGAACCCGCCGTCGCCCAGGCCGTCCACCTGCACGTCTTCCACCTGCTGCAGACCCTCTCCCCGCACACCGCCGACCTCGACGCCGGAGTCCCCGCCCGCGGCCTGCACGGCGAGGCCTACCGCGGACACGTCTTCTGGGACGAACTGTTCGTCCTGCCCTGGCTCAACCTGCGCTTCCCCGACATCTCCCGCGGCGCGCTGCGCTACCGCTGGCGCCGCCTCGGCGAGGCCCGCGCCGCCGCCCGCGCCGCCGGCTACGACGGCGCCATGTTCCCCTGGCAGAGCGGCAGCGACGGCCGCGAGGAGACCCAGACCCTCCACCTCAACCCCGACTCCGGCCGCTGGCTGCCCGACACCTCCCACCTGCAGCGCCACGTCGGCCTGGCCATCGCCTACAACATCTGGCACCACCACCTGGCCACCGGCGCCATGCCCGACTGGTGCGCCGAGATGTTCATCGAGATCGCCCGCTTCTTCGCCTCGCTGGCCGTGCTCGACCCCGCCTCCGGCCGCTACGAGATCCGCGGCGTCATGGGCCCCGACGAATACCAGACCGGCTACCCCGGCGCCGACACTCCCGGCCTGGACAACAACGCCTACACCAACATCATGACCGTCTGGCTGCTGCAGCGCGCCCTGGAGATCGCCCCCGCCCGCCCCGACGTCGGCACCCGCGAACCCGCCCGCTGGGCCGACATCACCCGCCGCATGCGCGTCGACTTCCACGACGGCGTCATCAGCCAGTTCACCGGCTACGCCGACCTGCCCGAACTCGACTGGGACCGCTACCGCGGAGTACGCCGCCTGGACCGGGCACTGGAAGCCGAAGGCGACGACGTCAACCGCTACAAAGCCGCCAAACAGGCCGACACGCTCATGCTGTGCTACCTGCTCACCCCCACCGAACTCCTCGCCATCCTCCACCGGCTCGGCTACCCCGCCGACACCGCCCTCATCCGGCGGACCATCGACTACTACCTGCAGCGCACCAGCCACGGCTCCACCCTCAGCGCCCTCGTCCACGCCTGGGTACTGGCCGGCACCGACCGCGCCACCTCCTGGGACCTGCTCACCGAAGCCCTGAAAAGCGACATCGAGGACGTCCAGGGCGGCACGACCCAGGAAGGCATCCACCTCGGCGCCATGGCCGGTACGCTCGACCTGTTGCAGCGGTGCTACCTGGGGCTGGAGATACGCCGCGACGGGCTGCGCCTCGACCCGCTCCTGCCCGACCGGCTCGGCACGCTGTCGCTGCCCATCCGGGTGCGCGGCGCCCGCTTCGAGATCGAGGCCCGCGACGGCACCGTCCGGGTCAACGGGGAGACCATCCCCCGCGGCAGCAGCCGCACCTTCGCCTTCCACCAAGGAGGAACGATCATGACAGGGACCGGTGACCTGGGACGCCGCATCGCACACCACCGCGACCGCCTCGGCCTGACCCGCGAGCAGGTCGCCGAACGCTCCGGCGTCACCCCCGGCTACATCGAATACCTGGAGGAAAGCCCCGGCCACCCGACCGCCGAAACCATCTCCCGCCTGGCCGACGCCCTGGAGACCACCCGCGAAGACCTCATGGGCGGCGGCCACGAACGGCCCCCCGGCGGAGCCCCCGCGGCGGCCGCCCCCGTCCTGGAGAAACTCGACGACGAGGAATGCCTGCGCCTGATCGCGCCCGGCGGCATCGGCCGGGTCGCCTTCAACGGCTCCCACGGCCCCACGATCCTGCCCGTCAACTACAAGCTCCACCAGGGCGCGATCGTCTTCCGCACCGCCCGCGGCGGCGAGATGGACCGCGACCTGCGCACCGGCCTGGAAGGCGTGGAGATCGTGGTCGGCTTCCAGGTCGACCGGATCGACGAGGTACGCCGCGCCGGCTGGAGCGTCCTCGTCCAGGGCCCCTTCCACCACGTCCCGGAAGAGGAGCTCGAACAGGTCATCGGCGCGCAGGTCACCCCGTGGGCCGGCGGCGACCGCCCCCTGCACATCCGCATCATCCCCCACCGCGTCACCGGCCGCAGGATCCTGGGCCTGTGAACGACCCCGATCCGCCGCGCCACTACCTGCACGACGCCCGCCAGGCGCTGGTGCGGAAACTCGACGGCCTCACCGAGTACGACGCGCGCAGGCCGCTCACGCCCACCGCGACCAACCTGCTGGGCCTGGTCGAACACGTCGCCGCCACCGAACTGCTCTGCTTAGGCCACGCCTTCGGCGGCGACACGATGACCGTCACGACGGCTCCCGCTCCCGCGACGCCTCGGGGGAAAGGGCTCGTGCCTCTCCCCGCGGCCCCTCCTGCCGCGCTCCTTGCGCCCGCTCTTGCGGCCCGCCCTCCGGGCCGCGCCTGGGCCGTACGATCGCGACCGGGCAGTGGGCACGGTGCAGCACCCCGTGACTGACCGAGCCGAGCAGCACGGTGCTGAAGCCGCCCAGCCCGCGCGACCCGACCACCACCAGGTCGGCGGCACGGGACGCGGACGCCAGCGCGGGCACCGGATGCCCCGGCACCACGCTCTGCACGCACCGCACCCCCGGATACCTCTCCAGCCACGGCCTCAGCCGCTTGGGCAGGTCCTCCTCCAGCCCGGCCGGCGGCAGCGGCCCGAACCCGACCGGATGCGGATACCCCACCGGAAGCTGGACGCCGTGCACGACCCGCAGCCGCGCCCCGCGCGCCTGAGCCTGCTCCAGCGCGTACTCCAGCGCGCATTC
The DNA here is from genome assembly GCF_040675175.1 of Nonomuraea sp. NPDC049649. Classification (NCBI taxonomy): domain Bacteria; kingdom Bacillati; phylum Actinomycetota; class Actinomycetes; order Streptosporangiales; family Streptosporangiaceae; genus Nonomuraea; species Nonomuraea sp. NPDC049649. Next base: position 246,840 of record NZ_JBFAOH010000007.1, on the reverse strand, counting down.
GGCGTCATCGGAGCCGTCGTAGCCCACCACCACCTCGTCATGACGGGCACCGGCCCGGCCGCGCACCACCACCACCGGGCCGTGCGCGTGCCCGGCCAGCCCCAGCCCGGTCGAGCCCAGCACCAGCCCGGCGAACCCGCCCAGCCCGCGGCTGCCCACCACCACGGTGTCGGCGGTCTCGGACTCGGTCCGCAGCCGCTCCACCACCGCGCCGGTCACCATCGCCGTGCTCACCTCCAGCCCGGACACCCGCTCACGGGCCCGGCCCGCCGCCTCCTCCAGCAGCCGCTCGGCCTCCTCGGTCAGCGGCTGATGACCGGTGAACACCGGATGCTCGGGAACCCACGGCTCACGCACGAACACCAGCCGCAACGCCAGCCCGCGCCGCCCGGCATCGGCCGCCGCCCAGTCCAGCGCCGCGCCGGCGCCCGCGGATCCGTCCACGCCCGCCACGACGTGTCTGCTCATCTCCAGCCTCCCCGAGCGGTGCCTGCCCTGTCGGCGGCTGCTACCCGGCCAGAGCCGCCCGTCACCTAACCGGACAGCCGCCTGACCCACGGCAGCGACCGCAGGAGATCGATGAGGAACGGCGTCAGCAGCGCCGCCGCCACCGCCATCGCCCAGCCCAGCGGCGGCAGCGGCGCCAGCGCGAGCAGCGCACCCACCGGCGCCACCAGCGTCACCAGGGCCTGCAGCGCGAGCGTGCCCGCCACCGCCACCGCCACCGCGCGGCCCCGCCACCACCCGCTCTCGAACGTCCACCTGCGGGCCCGCACCACATAGGCGAGCGTCAGCCGGGCGAACACCAGCGTCAGCACCGCCTGCGTGCGCACCTGCTCCTCACTCCAGCCCAGCGAGCGCGCCACCTCCACCGCCGCGAACGCCAGCCCCCCCACCACCAGCGCCCGCACCACGATCCGGCCCAGCACCACCCCGGTCAGCAGCCCGCCCCGGCTCGGCGGCGAGGCCAGCGGATCACCCGGCGCCCGATCGACGCCCAGCGCGATCGCCGGGATCCCGTCCAGCACCAGGTTGATCCAGAGCAGCTGCACCGGCAGCAGCGGGATCACCAGATCCGGCCAGGCGAACAAGCCCACCAGCACCAGGAAGATCTCCGCCAGGTTCCCCGCCAGCAGATACCCGATCATCGACGACACGTTGTGGTGCAGCCGCCGCCCCTCCCGCACCCCGGTCACGATCGTGCCCAGCTCGCCGTTGGTGACCACCACCGACGCGGCCTCCCGGGCCACGTCCGTGCCCTCCTCGCCCGCCACCGCGATCCCCACATCGGCGTGCCGCAGGGCGGGCGCGTCGTTGACCCCGTCGCCCGTCATCGCCACCACCTGCCCGCCGGCGCGCAGCGCCCGCACCAGGTCGAGCTTCGTCTCCGGGTCCACCCGCGCCAGCACCCCGGCCTCGCGCAGCAGCCGCTCGCGGTCCCCGCCGTCCAGGCCCGCGCCGTCCAGATCCGCGCCGGTCACCACCGGGTCGGGGTCGATGCCGACGTCCGCCGCCACCGACCGCGCGGTGTCGGCGTGGTCGCCGGTCACCATCATCACCCGGATGCCGCCCCGCCGGGACTCGGCCACCGCCTCCCGCGCCGAGCCGCGGACCTCGTCGCTGAGCCCCAGCAGCCCGACCGGCCGCAACCCATCGGCGTCCAGGTCGCCGGTGTCCTTCTCGGCCACCGCCAGCACCCGCAGCCCCTCCCCGGCCAGCGCGGTCACCGCCTCCTCCAGCCGCCGCGCGGCCTCACCGGGGACGCAGCGGGCCAGCACCACCTCCGGCGCCCCCTTCACGGTCAGCACCGGACGGCCGTCCCCGTCCCGGGTCACCACCGCCATCGACCGCGTACCGGCGTCGAACGGGCGGGTGGCGACCCTGACCTCCTCCGGCCGGACCCCGCGCTCGGCCGCGGCGGCCAGCAGCGCCACATCCACCGCGTCGCCCACCCCGTCACGCGCGTCGTTGGCCCGCACCGCCGCCCGCCACAGATCCTCCCCCGGCACCTCCACGTGATCGGCCACCGTCAACCGGCCCGTCGTCAGCGTCCCCGTCTTGTCCGAGGCGATCACCGTGGTCGCGCCCAGCGCCTCGATGGCCGGCAGCCTGCGCACGATCACCCCGAGCTTCGCCATCCGCTGCGACCCCAGCGCCAGCGCCGTGGTCACCGCCGCCGCCATGCTCTCCGGCACCGCCGCGATCGCCAGCGCCACCCCCGCCAGCACCAGATCGATCCAGGCGATGCCGCCCCGGGCCAGGCCCAGCACCACCATGACCACCCCGGCCGCGACCGCCAGCACGCCGATGCGGCGCGACACCTGCGCCAGCTCCCCCTCCAGCGGCCCCCTCACCCGGCCCGACAGCGCGGAGGCGATCCGCCCCATCTCCGTGCCCGCCCCGGTCCGCTCCACCACCGCCGTGCCCGAGCCGTGCACCACCATCGTCCCGGAGAACAGCATCCCGTCACGGTCACCCAGCGTCCCGCCGGTCGCGCCGCCCGCCCGCTTGTCCGCCGACCGCGACTCCCCCGTCAGCATCGACTCGTTGACCGCCAGCGACGACGCCTCCACCAGCCGCGCGTCGGCCGGCACCCGATCCCCGGCGGCCACCTCCACCACATCGCCCGGCACCAGCTCCGCCGCCGGCACCCTGCGCATCCGCCCCTCACGGCGGACCTTCGCCATCGGCGCCGTCAGCGACCCCAGCGACCGCACCGCCTGCTCCGCCTTCACCTCCTGGGTGACCCCGATCGCCACATTCACCACCAGAATGGCCACGATCGCGACCCCCTCCGGCACCTCCCGCAGCACCAGCAGCGTCACCCCGCCAGCCACCAGCAGCAGTATCGACAGCGGATCGGCGAGCTGCCGCGCCACCCGCAACGGCAGCGACGGCGGCCTCGCCTCGGGCAGCTTGTTCGGGCCGTGCTCCTCCAGCAGGGCGGCCGCCTCGGCCTCACTCAGGCCGGTCGCGGCGGATGTGGTCGCGTCCATCGCGTACGCGGGGGACGGCCCCGCGTTCCCTCCCCCCTGCGGCTGTTCCCGGCAAGCAGTACCGGACACCCCGCCCCGGCGGGGCCCACTCCCCACTAGATCAGAGGCTCCGGCCACCGGAAAGAGCCGAAGGTCCTCAACCGCCGATCGGGGTTTTAGGCCGTGGCCGCCGCCCTATGAGGTGCCGTTTCGTACGCAAGGCCGGGCCGGTTGTCTCGTACGGTCAGGCCACGGATCGGCGCATGACCGGCGAGGGTTTCGTCACCTGCCGGTCATGCGTACGCGCGGTCAGTGGGAGGCGGCGGCGACGGCGGCGAAGGGACGGCGGGCGACGGGCTGTGCGGCGCCCACCACGGTCACCGGGCACGGCGGCCAGCGCAGGCAGGCCAGCAGCACCGCCCCGAGCCTGCCATCGCCCGCCTGGTGCGCGGCCGAGCCGAGCACCAGCAGCGCCGCACCCCGCGCCTCATGCCGCAGCACCGCCTCGGGCCTGCCCCGGACGGCCCGCCCGGCCACCTCGAGGTCCGGATGCGCGGCCCGTACGCGGAGCAGCGCCCGTTCCAGCACGGCCTGCGCCTGCTCACCCGCCCCGAGCAGCTTCCTCCTCGGCCGCGCGTACGGGGCGAAAGCGCGTTCGCGCGTCTCCCAGGCGTGCACGACGACCAGCCGCGCCCCGGTCAGCGCCGCCTCGTCCGCCGCCCACGTCAGCGCCGCGTCGCAGTCACCGGTGCCGTCGACGCCCACCACGATGTCCCGATCCTCCATGTCTTCATCGTCGGTGCCCGGACACTCTCGCGGCAGGTGCCGTTCTGCCCGACTTCATAGGTCTTTGGTCAATCCTTGGTGAGGAGGTACGGGCGAGCGAAGTCGGAGTTGTCCACCACCACGTCCGCGCGGGAACGCGGGTCCGCCTCACGCTGGTAGACACGCTCGGCGGCCAGATACCGGTCACGGTGCAGAGATTCGGCGTCCGAACCGGCCCAATCCCGGTCACGCGCGGCACCACGGGCGACCGACAGCTCCTCGTCGATGTGCAGCCAGACGCGGAAATCCCAGTAACCGTCGATCTCCGGCCGGAAGGCGAACACCCCGTCCACGATCAGCACACTGCCGGCGAAGAGCGGAACGGTGACCGCCAAATGATCCACCTGAGTGAGAGGGTCGATCGAACACAGCGCACACGCGCCAACTCGTCTTCCCCGAAGCGGTCAGCCCGTCGACCCCCACCAGCAACCGGCCGTCTCCCCGCCCGAGCACCCGCCCGGCGATGTAGGCGATCAGCTGCTCACGCTCGGGGGACGCGGGGCCGGGGCAGGGCTGCTGCCAGGTGGAGACGGAACGATAGATCGTCGGCACGGGCCCAAGCTATCGGCCCTCTCGCGTACGGGGTAAGGCACGTACGGAGTGACCACCGGGCGCAGGCGCACTGCTCGCCACGGACGAGGCGACCACCGGGCCCCCGCGCGCCACATGACGGCGGCGGCCTGGGTCCCTGCCGGGTCCGATGTCACGAACGTATCTGTGGTCCCGGGTGTCAGGGAAGGATGGGCTGCAGGCGGAAGATGCCGGTCAGAAGCTCACCCGGCTCACCCTGCTCCTGGCCGGGCTCGATGCGGCCGGCGACGGCGGCGAGGACGTCGCGGACGGTGATCAGTCCGACGATGCCGCCCTCGCGCACCACCGGGACCGCGTCACAGCCGGCGTCGAGCATGATGGCGGCGACCCGGTGCAGCGGGGTCCCCGGCATGACGCGCGGCCTGCGCCGGCCCGACAGCAGCGAGCCGACCTCGCGGACCGACTGCTCACCCGGCCCGCAGGTCCAGGTCGCGGCCAGGTCCTCGCGGGTCAGCACGCCGAGCACGTGCCGGCCCTTGACGACCGGCAGGTGGTGGACGCCGGCGCGGCGCATCAGCTCCCAGGCCAGGAACGGCGACTCGCCGGGTTCGACGGCGACCAGGACGCGGCTCATCACGTCCGCCGCGGTCAGCTCCTCGACGGCGGGCCTTTCCCGGTCCTCGGCAGGCTTCTCATGAGTCTCCTGAGCGGCCCTGTCGCGGGTTTCCTCCACGCCCGCCGGGTCCCGGGCTTCCTGCCGGGTGAGCCTGTCCGGGGTCTCCCGGCCGGCGGGCCGCTCACGGGCCGCCTGGTCTCGGGCTCCCTCACGGGCGGCCGTGTCCCGGATCTCCTGCCCGGCGGGCCTGCCCCGGGTCTCCTGCGTGGCAGCCCGCTCCCGGGTCTCCTGGCCGGTGGGGCGCGGCTCGGGGCGCCGGCGGCCGGGCGGTTCCGCAGCGGATGCCCGCGTGGGCGGGACGAGACGGGTGGTTGCGGTCATGACTCCTCCTCAGGGCGCGGGCGGACGACGGCGACCGGGCTGATGACATGGTGCAGCACGCCGTGGCTGACGGAGCCGAGGACGGCCGCGGCCAGCCCGCCCCGCCCCCGCGACCCCACGACCACCAGGTCGGCCTGCCGGGACGCCTCGATCAGCAGGGCGACGGGATGCTCGCACGCGTCCTCGTCGGTGATGCGCACGTCCGGGTTGCGCTCACGCCACGGCTCGACACGCTCGCGCGCCGCCCGCGACTCCTCATGCATGATCTCCTCGACCAGCGCGTTGTAGGCGACCGCGTACGGCGAGTACGCCGGCATGGTCCACCCGTAGACGACGTGCAGCTCGGCGTCGCGGTGCCGGGCCTGCGCGATGGCGTACTCCATGGCGGCCGAGGCGTGCTCGGAGCCGTCGTAGCCGACGACGATCCGCCCGTGCTCGATCGGCGCGGGACCCCGCACCACCACCACCGGCCCCTCGGCGTGCCCGGCGACGGCCACGCTCACCGACCCCATCACCAGGCCCTTGAACCCGCCGAGCCCCCGGCTGCCGATCACTATGCTGTCGGCGGTGGCCGACTCGGCGATGAGCGTCGGCGCGACCTCACCCGGCAGCAGCTCGCTGGTCACCTTGACGCCGCCGATCGCGCGGGCCCGGTCGGCGGCGGCGTCCAGGGTGCCCGCGCAGTACTTGGTCTCGCCGCCGTGCCGCCAGTGCTCGCACACGTGCACCAGCCGCAGGTCCAGCCCCCGGCGGCGGGCGTCCAGGGCGGCCCATTCCACCGCCGCGTTCGCCGGGGCCGATCCGTCCACGCCGACCACGATCTGACCGGTCATCGCAAGCCCTCCCTCATGCCGTTCTCCGCTCTCACCTCCAGCATCACCCCTCGACCACGGCCCTACCCGGGGAAGAAGGCCCGGAACAGACGGCCTTTGGTCCCGAAAACACTCACCGGCGCGTGCCCGGCCGCCAGCCCGGCGTCCGGGTGACCGGCTCACGGCTGCGGTAGACGATGTACGGCCGCGTCAGATAGCCGACCGGCGCCGTCAGCATGTGCACCAGCCGCGTGAACGGCCAGATCGCGAACAACACCAGCGCGCTGAAGGCGTGCAGCTGGAACAGCGGCGGCGCCCCCGCCATCAGCTCCGCCTCCGGCTGCAACGCGAAGATCGACCGGAACCACGGCGAGACCGTCACCCGGTAGTCGTAGCCGCCGCCCAGCACGTTCGCCGCCACCGTCGCCGCCAGCCCCAGCACGATCACCAGCGCCAGCACCGCGTACATGAGCTTGTCGTTACGGGTCGTCGCGGTGAACACCGGCCCCACCGTCCGCCGCCGGAAGATGAGGATCGCCAGCCCCGCCAGCGTGCACACCCCCGCCACGGTGCCCAGCACCACCGCCAGCACGTGGTACATGCCCTCGGTGATCCCCACCGCCTGCGTCCACGACTTCGGGATCACCAGCCCCGCCACATGCCCCAGGATCACCACCAGGATCCCGAAGTGGAACAGCGGGCTGCCGATCCGCAGCAGCCGCGACTCGTACAACTGCGACGACCGCGTCGTCCAGCCGAACTTGTCATAGCGGTAGCGCCACACATGCCCCAGCACGAACACCGTCAGCGCCACATACGGCGCCACCACCCACAGCAGCAGATCCAGCGCGCTCATCGGGCCCCTCCATCGGTGCGCAGGGACGGCCCGTACGGCGGCAGCCCCACCTCCTCCGCCGGCGGCCCCTCCGCCGCCAGCCGCGCCGCCGCCGCCCGCTCACGCGCCGACGCCGGCGGCAGCGTGGCCAGCACCGCGGCCACCACGTGCGCGTACGGGGAACCCTCCGACTCCAGCGCCTGGAGCAGCAGGTCCAGCCCCGGCCGGTGCTCCCGCAGCAGCCGCCCCGCCTGCGCGGTACCGCCCCGCGCCGACAGCTCGCACACCACCGCCAGATGGTCGGGCAGCTCCCCCTCCGCCGGCTCGAACCCCGCCTCCCGGAAGGCGTGCTTGAACCGCAGCAGCGCCATCCCCCGCTTCCGGGTGTCGCCATAGGTGTAATACGTCAGATACGGGCAGCAGCGCCGCTTCATATCGAACGTCGCCACATAGTGCTCGGCCAGCTCCTGCGCCGGCGTCGCCGCCGCATGGTCGAGGAAGGCCCGCAGCCGCCGCGCCGGCTCACCGTCCGGCATCGCCCCGACCGTCTGCCTCAGCAGCGGCAAAGCGTCGGCCAGCCGCTCGTCCGGATAGCTCAGCAGCACCGACGCGGTCAGATGCACGGCCCGCTCGATCACCGCTCCTCCTTCTTCTTCTTGCGGCGCGGGAACAGCCCCTCCGGCGTGCCCTTGCCGTCCCAGTTCAGCAAGTTGACCCGGCCGCGCAGCTCATCGGCGCGCTCCAGCTCCTGGCCCTGCTGCCGTTCCCGCAGCGCGTGGAAGTTCTCCACCGCCACCGGCGCCGGCGTCCCCGACGCCTCACCGAACGGCCCGCCCATGCCCGGCCCGCCCTCGTAGTCCAGGCTGCACCCGGTCGCCAGCTCCTCCAGGTCCGCCGCCTGCTCGGCGTGCGCCTTCGGGATCACGTACCGCTCGTCGTAGGGGGCCAGCGCCAGCAGCCGGTGCATCGCCTCCACCTGCGCCCCCGTCATGCCGACCGCCGCCGCGATGCTCTCGTCGGGCTCCTGCCCCAGGTTGAGCCGGCGCATGTACGAGCGCATCGCCGCCAGCCGCCGCAGCACCGCCTTCACCGGCTCCGCGTCACCCGCGGTGAACAGCTCCGCCAGATACCCGATCGGGATCCGCAGCGACTCGATCGCGCCGAACAGGTTGCCCGCCTCCTCACCGTCGTGCCCCGTCTCCGACAGCACGTCCACCACCGGCGACAGCGGCGGGATGTACCACACCATCGGCATCGTGCGGTACTCCGGATGCAGCGGCAGCGCCACCCCGTACTCGAAGATCAGCCGGTGGATCGGCGAGTTCCGCGCCGCCTCCAGCCAGTCCTCCGGAATCCCCGACGCCCGCGCCCCCGCGATCACCTCCGGATCCGCCGGGTCCAGCAGCACGCCCTTCTGCGCCTCGAACAGGTCCTTCTCGTCCGGCGTCCGCGCCGCCTCCGCCACCCGGTCCGCGTCGTACAAAATCAGCCCGATGTAGCGCAGCCGCCCCACGCACGTCTCCGAGCAGACCGTCGGAATGCCCACCTCCACCCGCGGGAAGCAGAACGTGCACTTCTCCGCCTTGCCGGTGCGATGGTTGAAATACACCTTCTTGTACGGGCAGCCCGTCACACACATCCGCCAGCCCCGGCACCGATCCTGATCCACCAGGACGATCCCGTCCTCCGAGCGCTTGTACATCGCCCCCGACGGGCACGACGCCACACACGACGGATTCAGGCAGTGCTCGCAGATCCGCGGCAGATAGAACATGAACGCCCGCTCGAACTCCAGCCTCACCTGGTCCGACACCCGCCGCAGCACCGGATCGTCCCTGACCAGCTCCGGCCCGCCGCCCAGGTTGTCGTCCCAGTTCGCCGACCACGTGATCTTCGTCGGCTTGCCCGTGATCAGCGACGTCGGCCGCGCCACCGGCGTGTCCTGCGACATCGGCGCCGAGAACAGCCGGTCGTAGTCGTAGGTCCACGGCTCGTAGTAGTCCTGGATCGACGGCATCAGCGGATTCGCGAAGATCGTCAGCAGCTTCCGCAGCCGCCCGCCCGCCTTCAGCTTCAACCGGCCGCGCGCGTTCAGCTCCCAGCCGCCCTGCCACTTCTTCTGATCCTGGTACGTCCGCGGATACCCCAGCCCCGGCCGCGTCTCCACGTTGTTGAACCACACGTACTCGGTGCCCGCCCGGTTCGTCCACGCCTGCTTGCACGTGACCGAACACGTGTGACAGCCGATGCACTTGTCCAGGTTCATCACCATGGCCAGCTGGCCCATGACCTTCATCAGTAGTCGACCTCCTGGGAACGCCGCCGGATCACGGTCACCTCGTCGCGCTGGTTCCCCGTCGGCCCGAGATAGTTGAACGCGAACGACAACTGCGCATACCCGCCGATCAGATGCGTCGGCTTCACCAGCAGCCGCGTCAGCGAGTTGTGAATCCCGCCCCGCCGCCCCGACGCCTCGCTCCTGGGCACGTCCACCACCCGCTCCTGCGCGTGGTACATGTACACCGTCCCCTCCGGCATCCGGTGCGACACGATCGCCCGCGCCACCACCACCCCGTTACGGTTGACCGCCTCGATCCAGTCGTTGTCCGCCACCCCCGCCCGCTCCGCGTCCGCCGGGCTCATCCAGATCGTCGGCCCGCCCCGCGACAGCGTCAGCATCAGCAGGTTGTCCTGATACTCCGAATGGATCGACCACTTCGAATGCGGCGTCAGATACCGCACCGTGATCCCCTCCGCCGAGGCCTCACCCACCCCCGGCTCACCGAACATCGCCGTCATGTTCAGCGGCGGCCGGTACACCGGCAGCGCCTCACCCGCCTCCTGCATCCAGTCGTGATCCAGATAGAAGTGCTGCCGGCCCGTCAGCGTGTGCCACGGCTTGCGCCGCTCCACATTGATCGTGAACGCCGAGTACCGCCGCCCCCCGGTCTCACTGCCCGACCACTCCGGCGACGTCAGCACCGGCACCGGCCGCGCCTGCGTGTCCGCGAAGCTGATCCGCCGGTGCTCCTCGGCCAGCCCGTCGAACGACACCCCCGTACGCTCCGCCAGCGACGCGAACCCCTGCGCCGCCAGCCGCCCGTTCGTCGTCCCCGACAGCGCCAGGATCGCCTCGCACAGATCCACGTCCCGCGCCAGCGACGGCCGCCCGTCCGCCGTCGACCCGTTCAGCCGCCGCAGCCGCTCGATCTCGCCGCTCAGGTCGTAGGTGATGCCCTTGGTCGTCGCGCCCAGGCTCTCCGCCAGCGGCCCCAGCGCCGCCATCTTCTCCGCGATCGCCCCATAGTCCCGCCGCACCTCCACGATCTTCGGGAAGTCCAGGCCCGGCGTCGGCGTCTCACCCTCCCGCCGCCAGTCCCGCACCCGCCCGTGCGGCGTCGCCAGCGCGTCCGGCGTGTCGTGCAGCAGCGGCACCGCCACCAGATCCGTCCGCGTCCCCAGATGCTCCGCCGCCAGCGCGCTGAACGCCCGCGCGATCGCGTGGAAGGCCGCGAAGTCGCTGCGGGTCTGCCACGGCGGATCGATCGCCGGATTGAACGCGTGCACGAACGGATGCATGTCGGTCGACGACAGATCATGCTTCTCGTACCAGGTCGCCGCCGGCAGCACGATGTCGGAGAACAACGTCGTCGACGTCATCCGGAAATCCAGCGACAGCAGCAGATCCAGCTTCCCCTGCGGAGCCTCCGCCCGCCAGGTCACCTCCTGCGGCCGCTGCTCCGGATCCGCCTCCCGCGCCCGCAGCGACGCGTCCGTGCCCAGCAGATGACGCAGGAAGTACTCGTCCCCCTTCGCCGACGACCCCAGCAGGTTCGCCCGCCACACCGTCAGCACCCGCGGCCAGTTCTCCGGCGCGTCCGGATCCTCACACGCGAACCCCAGCTCACCCGAGGCCACCCGCCGCGCCACATACCGGCCCGGCTCCACCCCCGCCGCCCGCGCCTCGTCCGCCAGATCCAGCGGGTTACGGCCGAACGTCGGATACGACGGCATCCAGCCCAGCCGCGCCGACTGCGACAGCAGATCCGCCGTCGTCCTCCCGGCGAACGCCCCGCCGCCCAGCGGCGAGGCCACCACATCCGCCGCGTACGTGTCGTACCGCCACTGATCGGTGTGCAGATACCAGTACGCCGTCCCGATCATCTGCCGCGGCGGCCGCGACCAGTCCGCCCCCGAGGCCAGATGCGCCCAGCCCGTCACCGGCCGGCACTTCTCCTGGCCCACGTAGTGCGCCCAGCCGCCGCCGTTCACCCCCTGGCAGCCCGTCAGCGTCACCAGCGCCAGGAACGCCCGGTAGATCGTGTCCGAATGGAACCAGTGGTTCGCCCCCGCCCCCATGATGATCATCGAGCGGCCGCCCGAGTCGACCGCGTTGCGGGCGAACTCCCGCGCGATCCGCGCCGCCTTCGCCGCCGGCACCGACGTGATCGCCTCCTGCCACGCCGGCGTGTACGGCTCGTCCGCGTCCTCGTAGCCCCCCGGCCAGCGGCCCGGCAGCCCCTCGCGGCGCACCCCGTACTGGGCCAGCAGCAGGTCGAACACCGTCGTCACCAGCTCGCCGCCGACCCGCCGCACCGGCACGCCGCGCTCCAGCACCCCGCCGCCGGAGCCGTCGAAGCGGGGCAGGCTCACCGCGACCGCCTCGCCCGTTTCCAGCCCCGTTTCCAGCATGGTCAGCGCGGGCTCCACCTCGCCCAGGTCCAGGTTCCACCGGCCCCGGCCCTGCTCGGCGAAGCGGAACCCCAGCGAGCCGTTCGGGACCGCCGCCTCACCCGCGCGGGCGTCCCACACCGCCGTACGGAACGCCGCCTCCTTCCCCTCCTGCCCCAGATCGGCCGCGGTGAGGAACTTGTCCGGCACATACTGGCCCGGCTCCCGCTCCCGCAACCGCACCAGAAACGGCAGATCCGTGAAACGCCGCACATAATCCGCGAAGTACGGAGTCGAGGAGTCGACGAAGAACTCCTTCAGGATCACATGCCCCATCGCCATCGCCAGCGCCCCATCCGTCCCCGGATGCGGCGCCAGCCACTCGTCGGCGAACTTGGCCGCGTCACTGAAGTCCGGCGACATCACCACGACCTTCTGACCCCGATACCGCGCCTCCGTCATGTAATGCGCGTCCGGGGTCCGCGTCACCGGCACATTCGAACCCCACAGCATCAGATACGAGGCGTCCCACCAGTCAGCCGACTCCGGCACGTCCGTCTGATCCCCGAACACCTGCGGCGACGCCACCGGCAGATCCGCATACCAGTCGTAGAACGACAGCATCGCCCCGCCGATCAGCGAGATGAACCGCGACCCCACCGCATGCGACGCCATCGACATCGCCGGAATCGGCGAGAACCCCGCCACCCGGTCCGGCCCGTACGTCTTGATCGCATGCACATGCGCCGCCGCGATCATCTCCGTCGCCTCGTCCCACGAGACGCGCACCAGCCCGCCCTTGCCCCGCGCCGACTGATACCGGGCCCGCTTCTCCGGATCGGAGGTGACCTCCGCCCACGCCGCCACCGGATCACCCAGCCGCGCCTTCGCCTCCCGGTACATCCCCACCAGCACCCCCCGCGCGTACGGGAACCGCACCCGCGTCGGCGAGTAGGTGTACCAGGAGAAAGCCGCCCCGCGCGGGCAGCCGCGCGGCTCGTACTCCGGCCGGTCCCCGCCCACGCTCGGATAGTCCGTCTGCTGCGCCTCCCACGTGATCACGCCGTCCTTGACGTACACCTTCCACGAGCACGAGCCCGTGCAGTTCACGCCGTGCGTCGAGCGCACCACCTTGTCGTGGCTCCACCGGTCCCGGTAGAACGCGTCGGCCTGCCGCCCGCCGATCTGATGCAGCGTCCGCAGATCAGGCGACATCGTCCCGGCGTGCAGATAGCGCCCCAGCCGGAGCAGCGCATCCGTGAGCGGCCCGTCCATGCCCGACATTTCGCTCTCTTTCTGTTAAGACCGCGCGCGGACGCGCAGAATGAACCAGCAGTAGACGAAGGCGCCGAACGCCATCGCCGCCAGCAGCATCAGCCCGATCGAGTACGAGCCCGTCGCCTGGAAGATCAGCCCCATCACGATCGGCGGCAGAAACCCCCCGAGCCCGCCGGCCGCGCCCACCACCCCGGTGACACTGCCGACCCTCGCCACCGGCACCACCCGGCCCAGGATCGCGAAGACCGCGCCGTTGCCCAGCCCGAGCGCCGCCGCCATGCTCAGGAACCCCGCCGTCGCCAGCGGCATCCCCGGCTCGAACGACACCACGATCGCGCACCCGAACACCACCAGCAGCACCCACGACAGCACCACCTCACCGCCCACGCGGTCCGACAGCCAGCCGCCCACCGGCCGCACCAGCGTGGCCAGCACCACGAACCCCGCCGCCCGGGCCGCCGCGTCGGCCACCGTCAGCCCGTACACGCTCTGCAGATACAGCGGCAGATAAACACCGAAAGCGACAAAACCCCCGAAAGTTAGCGCATAAATACCCGCCAACTCCGCCGTCACGCGCATCCGCGCCGCCGAAACGAACTTCCTCAGAAACGACTCACCCGACGGCCTCGCCCCCGGCGCATCCCGCCCCACCAGCAGGAACACCACCCCGGTCACCGCCAACGCCACCGCCACCACGAAAAACGGCGCCCGCCCCCCGAACTCCCCCGCCAGCCACGGAGTCACAAACCCCGAAATCGCCGTCCCGATGTTCCCCATCCCGAACACACCCAGCGCCAACCCCCGGCGCTCCGGCGGAAACCACGCATTGACGAAAGGCACCCCGATCGCGAACGTCGCCCCCGTCAACCCCAGCAGCAACCCACCCGCCAGCAACATCGGATACGACACCGCGAACGCCAGGAACACCACCGGGACCACACCCAGCAACGACGCCACCCCGAACACCATCCGCCCGCCGAAACGGTCGGTCAGCGCCCCCAGCACCACCCGCCCCAGCGACCCCACGATCACCGGCACCGCCACCAGCACCGACACCTCGGCCGCACTCAGCCCCAGCGACTCCTGATAAACCGGACCCAGCGGACTCAGCAACGCCCACGCCCAGAAATTCACCGCGAACGCCAGCGTGGCCAGCACCAAAGCCGTCACACGGCTCGAACGGGACGCTAGAGAAGCGGGCGGCGCGGCAGTCATCGAGTCCACCTCCGGTCGGACGCTGGATACCCTCAGCCTTCTCGAGACCCCTATGCCCACTAAAGAGTCTTTGGTCCCACGGATTCAGGCCAAACGCAGATCACGCCGCCCATCCCTAAAAACGGACAAAACCCCTAACCTGGCAGCTATGAACCACCACCCCACCCCCCTCGACCTCGACAAAGACACCATCCTCGAACTCGGCCGCCACACCATCGACCACATCGCCACCACCACCGCCGAACTCGAAACCGCACCCGCCAGCCACTACCCCCCGACCACCCACCACCACGAACTCCGCAGACCCCCCGCCGACGAACCCGGCGACTTCACCACCCTCCTCGAAACCTTCCGCCAAGCCGCCACCCACGGCGTCAACACCGCCGGCCCCGGATACCTCGCCTACTTCCCCGCCGGCGGCCTCATCTCCTCAGCACTCGCCGACCTCCTCGCCCAAGCCGCCAACCGCTTCACCGGCGTCGCCCAGACCGCACCCGCCCTCGTCGCCATCGAACAAGGCATCCTCACCTGGCTCGCCCAGCGATTCGGCCTCCCACCCGGCGCCGCCGGCCTCATCACCACCGGCGCCTCCCCCGCCACCCTCTCCGCCGTCGTCGCCGCCCGCCACACCCACCTCGGCGACGACCACCGCCACGGCACCCTCTACGTCACCGAACACACCCACCACAGCGTCGCCAAAGCCGCCCGCATCGCCGGCCTCCCCACCACCAGCATCCGCCTCGTCCCCAGCGACAACCACCTCCGCATGGACCCCGACGCCGCCGCCCACCTCATCACCACCGACCGCGCCCAAGGCCGGCACCCCTTCCTCCTCGCCGCCACCGCCGGCACCACCAGCACCGGCACCATCGACCCCCTCCCCCAACTCGCCGCCCTCGCCCGCCGCGAAAACCTCTGGTGCCACGTCGACGCCGCCTACGGAGGCGGCTTCCAACTCACCGCCCGCGGCCGCACCAGACTCAGCGGCATCGAACACGCCGACTCCATCGCCTTCGACCCCCACAAAAGCCTCTTCCTCCCCTACGGCACCGGCGTCCTCCTCGTCCGCGACCCCCGCCACCTCCACGCCGCCCACGCCGCCGACGCCGACTACCTCCAAGACATCGACCGGCTCGGCGACCTCCCCGACTTCGGCAACCTCGGCATCGAACTCACCCGCGACTACCGCGGCCTCCGCCTCTGGCTCCCCCTCCACCTCCACGGCGTCCGCGCCTTCGAACAGGCCCTCGACGAAAAACTCGACCTGGCCACCGAAGCCCACCGCGAACTCCGCGCCGACCCCCGCCTCGACGTCCCCTGGGACCCCGACCTGACCGTCATCGTCTTCCGCGCCCGCGCCGGCGACACCGCCAGCCGCGACCTCCTGACAGCCATCAACGCCACCGGCCGCGTCTACCTCTCCAGCACCACCCTCGGCGGCCGCTTCTACCTCCGCATGTGCGTCCTCAGCGTCCGCACCCGCCCCCACCACGTCCGCCGCGCCCTCGACACCATCCGCGAGGCGTTGGACGACCTGCAACTTTCCTCGTCGGAGCTGGATTGATCTTTTGCAAGATCATTTGTAACTAGCCAAGCGCCTGTACAATGTAGATTCGTACATAGCAGAACTCCGGGATGGTGCTGCGCGCCAGAGCGGGCGCGCAGCACCTCTCCTCCCCCTCACCGCCGCCCCTCTCCCCCAACGAGAAAGCTCTGTCGTACGGCCGGACGCCCTCCCCTACCCCGGGTTGTCAGTGGCGCCTGCGACCGTGTGCCGCGTGGATGCGATTCGAAGGGCCGGATCCACGTACTGCGCCGAGCCGAGGAGCTGGGCACCGACGCCCCGGTCCGTTCTCTGTTCAGGTTTCTGTGCCCGGACGCGATCGGGCCCTGACCGCTCCCCTCCGGGTGTGGGTTTCTTGGGGATTGGCTTGCCCTTGTCGAAGACGACTGCGGGCACGACCGTCGCATGGCAGATCTTCCCTTCCACGATCGGGCGGACTTCGACGACGCCGATCGCGGCTTCATCGCGAAGCTGACGCCCGCCCTGGTCAAGGCGGCTGACGGCAGAGTCGTCTGGGACAACGACTCCTATGACTTCCTCGACGGCGAGTGCCCGCCGACCGCGCACCCGAGCCTGTGGCGGCAGGCGCGGCTCTGCGCCAAGCAAGGGCTGTACGAGGTCGCCGAGGGCATCTATCAGGTACGCGGCCTCGACCTGTCGAACATGACCCTCGTGGAAGGCACGAACGGCGTCATCGTCATCGACCCGCTCGTCTCCACCGAGTGCGCCGCCGCAGCGCTCAAGCTCTACCGCGACCACCGCGGCGACCGGCCGGTCACCGGCCTGATCTACACCCACTCCCACGTGGACCACTTCGGCGGCGCCCGCGGCGTCACCGACGGCACGGGCGTCCCCGTCATCGCGCCCGCGCGCTTCATGGAGCACGCCGTCTCCGAGAACGTCTACGCCGGCACCGCCATGAACCGCCGCGCCGCCTACATGTACGGCCAGCACCTGCCCCGCACCCCGGACGGCCAGCTCGGCTGCGGCCTGGGCATGGGCACCTCGGCCGGCACCGTGTCGCTCATCCCGCCCACCCTCGACGTCACCCGCACCGGCCAGGAAGAGACCGTGGACGGCGTCACCGTCGTCTTCCAGCTCACCCCGGGCACCGAGGCCCCGGCCGAGATGAACTTCCTCTTCCCCGACCGGCGCGCCCTGTGCATGGCCGAGAACGCCACCCACAACCTGCACAACGTGCTGACCCTGCGCGGCGCCGTGGTCCGCGACGCCCGCCTCTGGTCCCGCTACCTGACCGAGGCGATCGCCCTGTTCGCCGACCGCGCCGACGTGGCCTTCGCCTCCCACCACTGGCCCACCTGGGGCCGCGAGCGCATCGTCGCCTTCCTGTCGCAGCAGCGCGACCTGTACGCCTACCTGCACGACCAGACCCTGCGCATGCTCAACCGCGGCATGACCGGCGCCGAGATCGCCGAGGCCATGCAGCTGCCGCCCGCCCTGGAGCGGGCCTGGCACACCCACGGCTACTACGGCTCGGTCAGCCACAACGTCAAGGCGATCTACCAGCGCTACCTCGGCTGGTTCGACGGCAACCCCGCCCACCTGTGGGAGCACCCGCCGGTCGAGCTGGCCCGCCGCTACGTCGAGGTTCTGGGCGGCACCTCCGCCGTCGTCGCGCTGGCCGGCCGCTACCTCGGCGAAGGTGACCTGCGTTTCGCCGCCACCCTGCTCAACCACGCCGTCTTCGCCGACCCCGGCGACTCGGCCGCCCGCGGCCTGCTGGCCCAGGTCTACACCCGGCTGGGCCACGGCGCCGAGAACGCCACGTGGCGCAACTTCTACCTCAGCGGCGCCCGCGAGCTGACCGGCCCGCCGTCGAAGCCCGCGACCGACACCGTCTCACCGGACCTGCTCGGCGCCCTGACCGCCGAGCAGGTCTTCGACTCGCTGTCCATCCGCGTCGACGGCCCCGGCGCCTGGAACGAGCGCTTCACCATCGACTGGCACCTCACCGGCACCGGTGAGCGTCATCGCACCACGATGTCCAACGGCGCCCTCATCCACGAGGGGAACCCGTCCGGGGACGGCGCGGACCTGACGCTCCGGCTGACCAAGGACCGCCTGATGGGTCTGCTCAACGGCGAGGGCGACACCGACGGCCTCGACCACGACGGAGACCTGACCGTCCTGCGGCGGCTGACCGCCGTCCTGGAGCAGCCCATCCCGGACTTCGCCATCGTCACGCCCTGATCGCCTTTACGCTGTAGATTCGTCGCACAGCCGGCGGACACGCCCCGTCACTCCTCAAGCAGTCGGCGCGCAGTCAGGGCGAGCCTGGCGCGCACCAGACCCGTCGGGTCCGTCAGTTCGATGCCCAGGGCTTCGCCGATCTGGTCGAGGCGGCGGGCGACGCTGCTGTGGTGCAGGTGGAGCAGGTCGGCCGCGCGCCGGAGCGAACCGGTGGCGCAGTAGGCGTCCAGCGTCTCCAGGTCCTCCGGGTTCAGCCGGGCCAGCGCGGCCACGTCGGCGTTGCCGCGCGCCGTCTCCTGCGGGATCTCGGCCAGCAGCGCCAGCGCGCCCAGATCCGCGTAGTGCACGACCGGCTGCCGCTCGGTGGTGAACCGGAGCGCCGTCCGGGCTTCACACCACGACCGGTCGGGGCTGACCGCCGCGCCGATGCCCGCCCGGACGCCCGCCGGGATCCCGGCCGGGTCGACCGCGGAGACCAGCAGGACACCCACCCCGGCCAGCGGCGCCGCCTTCACCGGCCGTGACGGGCAGATCAGGGAGCCGAGCTGGTCGAGCGGAAGAGACGAGCGCACGGCGACGACCCGGACCGGCGAGTCGGCGGCGAACCCCAGCAGCCGCAGCGCCCGGGCCCTGGCGGCATCGTCGCTGCCCGCGCTGATCACCAGCTCGACGAGCGCCGGGTCGGCCATGGTGGTGCGGGCCGGACCGTATCGCTCGACCACCGCCGCGGCGGCGAGCGCGAGCCGGTCCAGCAGCACCTCGTCCAGCAGAAAACCCGGGCCGGGCCGTTCCAGCCATACTGTGCCGATCTCCTCGTCGTCCAGGGTGATCGGCTGCGTGCAGGACGCGGGCGCGGCCGGCCCGGAGGCCGGCCGGCCGTCGGGCGAGAAGCGGATCACCTGCCCGGTGCCGTGGAGCCGGATCCCGGCCACGCACTCGGCCAGCCCCGCCGAGGCGCGGGCCAGCACCGGCAGGTCGACCCGGCGGCGCATCAGCGTGTCGTAGAACATCACGATCCGGATCGCGCCCTCGACCTGCGTGTCGAGCTGCGACAGCCGTATGGCCAGTGCCTCCATGATGACCAGCGTATGCGGCGGAGATCCCGGGCTCGCAGATCAAGGAACGGCGCTCGGCCGACCCGGACGCGCTGCCGCTCATCATCACCCACGGCTGGCCGAGCTCTCCGATCGAGTTCCTCGACCTGATCAAGCCGCTGACCGGCGCCTTCCACCTGGTGATCCCGTGTGGCGCTCTGCCTGCCCATGGCCGCTCCCGGCAGGGTCGTCGGGGTGCACGTCAACGGGCCGAGCCCGTACCCCTTCGGCGGCCCGGTCGGCCTGGACGGCCTGGAGGGCCGGGACCTCGACCGCGCCAAGCGGTTCAACGCCTTCCAGGCCGAGGGCCTCGGCTATCTGCACCTTCAGGCGACCCGCCCGCAGACGCTCGGCTACTGCCTGACCGACTCGCCGGTCGGCCAGCTCGCCTGGATCGCGGAGAAGTTCGCCGAGTGGGCCGAGCAGCCGGTGGACCGCGACCGGCTGCTGGCGAACGTGAGCCTCTACTGGTTCACCCGCTCGGGCGCGTCCTCGGCCCACGCCGTGTACGAGGGGATGCGCGCGTACGCCCGGATGTCCGGCGGCGAGCAGGCGTGGCAGGGCCCGCCGCTGGGGGTGGCGGTCTTCGCGGGTGACCACAGCGTCCGCCGGCTGGTCGATCCGGCGGGCGCCATCGGGCACTGGTCGGAGTTCGACCGGGGCGGCCACTTCCCGGCCCTGGAGGTTCCCGGGCTGCTGGCGGGCGACATCCGGCGGTTCTTCGCCCGCTGACCGGCTGCGATCCCGCGGCCAGTACGATCAACGGGTGACCGAGATTACCGAGACCGTGCCCGGCTGGCTCGCTCCAGAGGAGCTCGAGTCGGTGCGTGGCCGCATGCCGATCCTGTACGTCGACGCGGTGCCGGTGCGGGTGGACGACACCGGCACGGTGACCCGCGTGGGGCTGCTGCTGCGCATCGCGCCCGACGGCAAGGTCAGCAGGGCCCTGGTCAGCGGCCGGGTGCTCTACCACGAGCGGGTCCGCGACGCTCTGCTCCGCCACCTGGAGAAGGACCTCGGCCCTGTCGCGCTGCCCAGCCTGCCCGCCTCGCCGGCGCCGTTCACGGTGGCGGAGTACTTCCCGACGCCCGGCGTCACGCCCTACCACGACCCGCGCCAGCACGCGGTCTCGCTGGCCTACATCGTGCCGGTCCGCGGCGACTGCCGCCCCCGGCAGGACGCGCTCGACCTGGTCTGGTTCACGCCGGAGGAGGCGGCCTCCCCGGCCGTGCAGCAGGAGATGACGGGCGGCCAGGGCGTGCTGCTCAAGCAGGCGCTCGCGCACGTGGGCCGGCTGCCCTAATGGTGCAGGCCCCGCTTGCCCGGGGCCCAGAACGGTTTCACCCTGATCGACTTCCGCGGCCAGTTGCGCTCGCGGACCAGGAAGTTCCGGACGAGCCGGCAGGTGCGCGCCTCCCCCGCCACGTACGCGGCGCCGTTGTTGCCCGGCAGCTCCAGCTCGGCCAGCAGCGCCGGTGACGCGACGGCGGAGGCGCCGTCCCGGTGCACGCGCCGCAGGTCGTGACCGCCGGGCATGGGCAGTTCGTCGCCCGGCCGGTCGCTCTCCAGCACCCCGTACACCCGCGCCCCCTCCCCCAGCGCCCGGACCATCGGCCCGAACGCGCAGGTGCCCGTCTCGTCCCCCGCGAACAGGTGGAAGTCCGCGTCGCGGGTGGCGAAGTCGCCCTGCGGCCCCCAGAAGGTCAGCGGGTCGCCCGGCCGGACCGTCTCCGCCCAGCGCAGCCCGATCCCGTCTCCCCCGTACAGATGGACGCGGAGCTCGATGGCGCGCTCGCGCGGCTCGTAGTCCCAGATCGTGTACGTGCGCAGCGTGTCGGCGGGCCGCATCAGCCCGCGCAGCGAGAGCGGGTCGTTGATCTGGATCCTGACGTGCTGTCCCGGCGTGTACGGCTGCGTGAGCGGCTCTTCGGCGACCAGGCGGACCCGCCGGATGGTGGAGGTCGCGTCCTCGACGTCGGTGACGACGGCCCCGGTGAAGTACTTGGCGAATATCCCAGTCAGGGGGTTGCGCGACGCCGTCTTCATTTAACGCTCCTAAGTTTGCTTAGAGCCATTAAGGAAACATAGACGCGCTAACATGTCAACCATCACCGGAGGAGGACGATGGCTGCCCAGCTGACGAGGCGCGAGCGGCAACGACAGAACACCCTGGCCGAGATCCGCGCGGCCGCCCGCCACCTGCTCGTCACTCAGAGCCCCGCGGCCGTGACGATCAACGCGGTGGCCCGCGAGGTGGGCATGACCGGCCCCGCCGTCTACCACTACTACGCGGGCCTCGACGACCTGCACGCCGCGATGACCACCGCCTTCTTCGAGGAACTGGCCGGCGCCATGACCGCGGCCCGCGACGCCTGCCCCGCCACCCAGCCCGGCCGCAGGCTGCTCGCCATCGCCCGCGCCATGCGCCAGTGGGCGATCACCCACCGGCCTGAGTACTGCTGGCTGTTCACCCGCCCCGCCCCACCGGCCGACCAGCGGCGGCCCGACTCGCCCGAGCACCGGGCGGCGCTCGGCTTCGAACGGGTCTGGCTGGAGGAAGCGGCCACGCTGTGGGAGACGGACCCCTTCCCCGTGCCCGACCTCGACGAGCTGGACCCGTCCCTGCGCAAGCAGCTGCGCGCCTACTCCGCCACGACCGGCGGGCGGTTGCCCCCGGAGGCCGCGCACGTCTTCCTCACCTCGTGGATCAGGCTGGACGGGCTGCTCTGCATGGAAGTCCTCAACCAGCTCAGCTTCGCCTTCACGGATGTGACGCCGCTCTTCGAGGAGTGCCTGCGCGAGGTGGCGACGAAGTTCGGGATCTCGTACGAGCGACCCGTCTGATCTGAAGGCCACCGCCTTTACAACGTAGATTCATTCAGAAGGCGCCGCTGATACCGGTATTTTTCCCTGTTTCCGCAGGTAGAGGTGGGTAAGGCTGGTCAACGGCCGTACCTTTCCGAAAGCGAGAACCGTCATGCCCACCTCCGACCGCACCAGCCTCCTGGCGGACCGGCTGTTCGGCAGCGCCGTCGGCGCCCTGGAGCTCTTCTCCGTGTACCTGGGCTCCGAGCTCGGCCTGTACCGGGCGCTGCACGAGCAGGGGCCGCGCACACCCGACGAGCTCGCCCGCGACGCCGGCATCGCGCCCCGGTACGCCCGGGAGTGGCTGGAGCAGCAGGCCGTCGCCGGGCTGCTCGACGTGGACGAGCCGCCCGGCGGCGAGCGCCGTTTCGCCCTGCCGCCCGAGCACGCCCGGGTGCTGCTGCACGCCGACGACCCGGCCTGCGTCGCCCCGTTCGGGCACCTGCTGGCAGGCATCGGCGGCGTGCTGGACCAGGTCGTGCGGGCGTACCGGACCGGCGAGGGCGTCCCCTACTCCGCGTACGGGCGTGCGTTCCGGCACGGGCAGGGCCACATCAACCGCCCGGCCTTCACCCACGAGCTGACCGGCGAGTGGCTGCGGGCGCTGCCGGACGTGGTGGAGCGGCTGCGGACCAGCCCCGAGCCGCGCATCGCCGACGTGGCCTGCGGGCAGGGCTGGTCGACGCTCGCGCTGGCCCGCGCCTTCCCGAACGCCCGGGTGGACGGCGTGGACTTGGACGACGCCTCCGTCGCCGACGCGCGGGCCAACGCCGAGGAGGCCGGGCTCGGCGACCGGGTCAGGGTGCGGCGCGCCGACGCGGCCACGCTCCCGGAGACCGGCCCGTACGATCTGGTGGTCATCCTGGAGGCCCTGCACGACCTGGCACGGCCGGTGGAGGCGCTGCGGGCGATGCGCGAAGCGCTCGCCGACGGCGGCGCGGTGCTGGTCGGCGACGAGCGGGTGCCGGACACGTTCACCGCGCCGGGCGGCGAGGTGGAGCGCATGATGTACGGCTGGAGCGTGACGCACTGCCTGCCCGCCCAGCTCGTGGAGGAGCCGACGGCCGCGACCGGCACGGTGCTCCGCGCGCCCGTGGTGCGCGAGCACGCCACTGCCGCCGGGTTCGCCCGCTGCACGGTGCTGCCGGTGGAGAACGACTTTTTCCGCTTCTACCGGCTGGACGGCTGACCCGCTCAGCCCCAGTGGGCGGGACGGCCGAGGGCGGGCGGCAGCTTGGTCGCGGCGTCGCCGATGGCGGCGTTGACCTGGGACTGGGTGAGGAAGAGCGCGCCCGTCAGGTCGGCCCCGCTCAGGTCGGCGGCGCGCAGGTCGGCCCCGATGAGGTCGGCCCGCCGCAGGTCGGCCTTCTTGAGCCGGGCGCCGATGAGGTAGGCGCCGCGCAGGTTGGCGCCGCGCAGGGCCGCCCCGGCGAGGTCGGCGCCCATGAGGTCGGCTCCCCGGCGTTCCTTGCCGCGCAGCCCGGCGCGGGCCAGCTCGCTGACGCGCAGCAGCAACGGGTTGACCCGCTCGCGCCAGGCGGCCACGTCCACGGCGAGGATCTGATCGGGGGTGCCGCGGGTGAGCCCCTCGATCTCGTCCAGACAGGCGCGGAGGTCGGCGTGGAGCGGGCGGGCGGCGGAGAGCGTCAGCGCCTCGGTGAGGTACCACAGCAGCTCGTGCAGGTGGCGCACCACCGGGAAGACGGCGAACATCTCGCGGGCCGTCCCGGGCCGGCTCCGCCAGTCGTGACCCTCGTACACGACCTGGGAGACCTGCTGACCGGCGCCGAAGCAGTCGTAGGCGGCGCAGCCGGGGAAGCCCTCGCCGCGCAGGTCGCGGTGGATGCCGCAGCGGAAGTCGGCGCGCAGGTTGCGGCACGGCTCGCCGGCCGCCTTATCGACGGCGAAGTCGGCGGAGCGGGAGAAGGGCAGCGCCACGCAGCACAGCCCCGAGCAGCTCGCGCAGTCGGCTCTGAGTTCACGCACGCGCCGTCGCCCCCGGGTCAGTCGTTGAGGTAACGCAGGATCGCCAGCACCCTCCGGCTGTAGGCGGGGGTGGCGGGCAGCTCCAGCTTGTCGAAGATGGCCTGGATGTGCTTCTCGACCGTGCTCAATGATACGTGCAGGTCGTCGGCGATCGCGCCGTTGGCGTAGCCCTGCGCCAGGCGGTGCAGCACCTCGCGCTCGCGGCCGGTGAGCCGGCTCAGCGGGTCGGCGCGGCGGGCGCGGGCCAGGAGGCGGCGGACCACCTCGGGGTCGATGACGGTGCCGCCCGCGTGCACCCGCTCCAGCGAGCCGAGGAACTCGGCCACCTCCGACACCCGGTCCTTCAGCAGGTAGCCCAGCCGTTCGCCGGACCCGGCCAGCAGCTGGGCGGCGTACGTCCGGTCCACGTACTGCGACAGCACCAGCACGCCCACCTCCGGCCAGCTCTCGCGGATGCGCAGCGCGGCGCGGAGCCCGTCGTCGGTGTGGGTGGGCGGCATGCGCACGTCGACCACAGCCACGTCGGGCCGGTGCGCGGCGACCGCCTCGATCAGGGCGGGCGCGTCGCCGACCGCGGCCACGACCTCGTGGCCGGCGTCCTGCAGCAGGCTGGCCAGGCCCTCGCGGAGCAGCACGCTGTCCTCGGCCAGGATCAGCCGCACGCCGGCTCCTTCGGCAGCGTGGCGGTGACCCGGGTGCCGCCGCCGGCGGGGCTGACGACCTCGAAGGCGCCGTCGAGCGCGAGCACCCGGCGGGCCAGCCCGGACAGCCCGCCGCCGGACGGGTCGGCCCCGCCCGCGCCGTCGTCGGAGACGTCCACCCGCACCGCCTTCCCGTCCTCGCCGAGCACGACCAGGATGTCACGGGCGCGGGCGTGCTTGATCGCGTTGGTGATCGCCTCCCGGGCGACGAAGTAGAGCGCGGTCTCGACCTCCCGTGCCGGTCGTTCGCTGAGGTCGTAGTGGACGGTCACGGGTACGGGCGAGCGTTCGGCCACGCCGTCGAGCGCGGCGCGCAGGCCCAGCTCGTCCAGGGCGGTCGGGTAGATCCGCCAGGCGACGCTGCGCAGCTCGTCCAGGAGCCGGCGGGACTCGGCGTAGGCCTGGTCGACCAGGGCGGGGGCGTCGGCGGGGCTGTGACGGGCCCGGCCTAGCAGCATGGCCAGGGCGACCCCGCGCTGCTGGACGCCGTCGTGCAGGTCGCGCTCGATGCGGCGGCGCTCGTCGTCCACGGCGCGGACGATGCCGTAGCGGGTGGTGGTCAGCTCGGCGATGCGCCGCCGCAGCCGCTCCTGGACGCCGGGGCCGAGGAACCGTTCGGCCAGGCGGTGCTCGGCGGCGACGGTGGCCCAGCAGCAGAGCCCGGCGAGGGCCAGCAGCACCGCGGCGCAGGCCAGGCCGATGGTCAGGCTGTCGGTGGTCAGGTTGATCCCGGGGAAGCGCAGCACCACCGGCGTGGCCGACCCGGTCGCCACGGCCCATCCGGCGCCGGTCAGGAACAGCACGCCGACGAAGCCGAAGGCCAGCGTCGCATAGCCGCCGATCAGGCCGGCCACCGCACGGGCCGCGAGGTAGCCGGTGCCCGCCCCGCCCGGTTCGGGCTCGTACCCGAGAAAGACCCGCAGCCGGGCGCGTTCCAGGGCCACGAGCCGCGGCGCCCAGCGCCCGCGCGCGGGCCAGGCGAGGGCGAGCAGCACCAGCGCCGCCGCCCCGGTGACCATCCCGGCCAGCACGCCGGCGAGCCTGCGCAGGATGACGTCCACGGCTGCGCAGTCTAGGCGTCGCGCCGGCGCAGCACCGCGTAGCCGGCGGCCAGGGCGAGCGCCGTCCAGGCGGCGAGCCAGGCCAGGCCCTCCCCCGGCGGGTACGGGAGCGGGCCGCCGGTGAGGTTGTCGGTGCTCTCCAGGAACGCCATCCCGGCGAACGTCGGCAGCCGCAGCGAGACCTCCAGCGCGACCGGGGCGCCCGTCATGACCAGCAGCAGCGGCAGCCCGAGCGTCGCCATGAACAGCACCGCGAGCGCCCCGGCCGAGCCGCGCAGCGCCGCGCCCGCCCCCACCGCCAGCACCCCGATCAGCGCGTGGAAGACACCGAAGCGCAGCAGGTCGGCCGCGGTCTCGGCGGGCGCGAGCCCGGGCGCGGCCCGGAACACCGGGGCGAGCAGCACCAGGTAGGTGGCCAGGGCGGCGGCCGCGCCCGTCAGCACCGTGGCGGCGAACAGCAGCGGCGCCACCACGAGCGCCTTGGCCGCGAGCATCCGGCCGCGCACCGGCACCGCCTGAAGGGTGGGCCTGATGGTGCCGGAGGCGTACTCGGCGGTGACGGCCAGCACGGCCAGCGTGATCGCCGCGTACTGGGAGAACAGCATCACCGACACGACGGGCTCGGTCGCCTGGACCCGCTCCCCCGCGGAGGCCGCGGCGCCGCCGAGCGCGACCGCGCCGAGCACGCTCACCACCACGCCCGCGGCGAGGCAGAGCCAGGTGGAGCGGACGGACCGGAGTTTGACCCACTCGGCCGCCACGGCGTCTCTCATCGTGTCACCCCGTACTCGACGCTGTCCGCCGTGAGCTCGTGGAACGCCTGTTCCAGGGAGGGTTCGCGGGGGCTCAGCCCGTGCAGCCGCACGCCCGCCTCGTGGGCGAGGTCGCCGACCCGTTCGACGGCGGCGCCGGTCACCAGCAGCTCGTTCTCGCCGCGCCTGACGGTCTTCAGCCCCTCGGCGGTCAGGCGGGCGGCCAGGTCGCCCGCGTGCGGGGTGCGGACCAGCACCTCGGTGGCCGCCAGCAGCCGCGACAGCGGCGCGTCCGCGAGCAGCCTGCCCTTGCCGATCACCACCAGGTGGTCGGCGGTGAGCTGCATCTCGCTCATCAGGTGGCTGGAGACGAAGACGGTGCGGCCCTCGGCGGCCAGCGACCGCATCAGCTCGCGCACCCAGCGCACCCCGTCCGGGTCCAGCCCGTTGACGGGCTCGTCGAACATCAGCACCTCGGGGTCCCCGAGCAGCGCCGCGGCGATGCCCAGCCGCTGGCTCATGCCGAGCGAGTACGTGCCGGCCCGTCTGCCCGCCACCGCGGCCAGGCCGACCCGTTCCAGGACGAGCGTGACGCGCCGTGCGGGGATGCCGTTGGCGCGGGCGAGCGCCAGCAGGTGGGCTCTCCCGCTGCGGCCGGGGTGCGCGGCGCGGGCGTCGAGGAGCGCGCCGACCGTGCGCAGGGGCCGGTCGAGCCGGTGGTACGGGATGCCGCCGATGAGGGCGGTGCCGGAGGTGGGCCGGTCCAGGCCGAGGATCATGCGCATCGTGGTGGACTTGCCCGCGCCGTTCGGGCCGAGGAACCCGGTGACGGCGCCGGGTTTCACCTGGAGGGTGAGGCCGTCCACGGCGGCGCGCTCGCCGTAGCGTTTGGTGAGCCGGTCAAGGGTGATCATGTGCTCTCACGCTAGGCGGGCGGGAGGGCGCCGGCCATGAGGCGGCCCGTCGACTCGTATGGCGGATTCCCGTATTGCACAGACCAGTCCAAAAACGCTACCGTGAAGGACATGGCACGACCGAGGACGTTCGAGGAGGGGCAGGCCGTCGAGGCGGCCATGCGGGCGTTCTGGGAGTCCGGCTACGAGGCCACCTCGACCCAGGACCTGTGCACGGCCACCGGGCTGGGCCGCAGCAGCATCTACAACGCCTTCGAGGGCAAGCGGGAGCTGTTCGACAAGGCGCTCCGCCGCTACATGGCTCAGAAGGACGCCGAGCTGGCGGAGCTGCTGGAGAGCGGGCTGCCCGTCAGGGAGAAGGTCCGCGCGCTGCTGTGGTACGCGGTCGACTCCCCCGAGAGCGACCCGCCGGGCTGCTTCGTCACCAACACCCTCGTGGAGCTGGGGACGCGCGACCCGGAGCTGGCCGGGCCGGCCAGGCGCCACCAGGAGGAACGGGTGGCCCGGCTGCGCGACGCGTTCGCGGCCGCCCGCGCCCAGGGCGAACTGGCCCCCGACCGCGACCCGGACGCGCTCGCGCACTTCCTCATGGCCACGATCGGCGGCATGCGGGTGGCCGCCCGCGGCGGCGCCGACCGGGCGGCACTGGAGGCGATCGCCAGGACCGCACTCCAGGCGTTCTGACCCCCCGTCTTTTCCGCCCTCCACCCCACTCCTGACCATGTCTCATTCGCCCTCTCCCCCACATCCGTCCACGTTTCTTCGCCCCCCTCCCCCACATCTGTTTGTGTTCTTTTTCGTCTTCATTTTGTACTGACCCATCTAAAATCGGAGGCCTTTCATGCCGCTGGCCGTCTACATCCTGGGCGTGGCCATCTTCGCCCAGGGCACCTCGGAACTCATGCTCGCCGGGTTACTGCCCGAGCTCTCCGCCGACCTGGGCGTGTCCGTGCCGGACGCGGGACTGCTCATCTCCGGGTTCGCGATCGGCATGCTGGTCGGCGGCCCGGCGCTGGCCGTGCTGACCCTGCGCTGGCCGCCCCGTACCGCACTGCTGTCCTTCATGGCGGCGTTCGCCGCGATGCACGTGGTGGGGGGGCTGACCTCCTCCTACGAGGTGCTGCTGGCGACCCGGGTGGCGGGCGCCTTCGTGTACGCCGGATTCTGGGCGGTGGCGGCCGTGACCGCGATCAACCTGGTCCCGGCCGGTGCCCGGGGGCGGGCGCTGAGCGTGGTGGTGGGCGGGCTCACCATGGCGATCCTGATCGGCCTGCCCGCCGGCACCCTGATGGGCCAGAGCCTGAGCTGGCGCGCCACGTTCTGGGCGGTGGCCGCGCTGTCGGCCCTCGCCGCGGCCGGCGTGCTCGCCACCGTCCCGAACACCCGGCCGCAGGGCGAGGAGCCGAGCGTGCGGGCCGAGGTGCGCGCGCTCGCCCGGCCGCAGGTCTGGCTCGCCGTCGCCACCACCGCCGTCTCCACCGCGGCCCTGATCGTGGTCTTCACCTACCTCGGCGCGCTGGTCGTCGACACGACGGGCCTGGCGCCGGTCTGGGTGGCGGGCGTGCTCGCTCTGTACGGGCTGGGCTCGCTGATCGGAGTCACCCTCGGCGGACGGGTGGCCGACGCCCGGCCGTTCGCCCTGCTGTTCGCCGGCCTGTCGGGCGTCACGCTGGTGTCGGCCGGGATCGCGCTGGGCGCCGCGGCGGCCTGGGCGGTGGTGCCGCTGGCGTTCCTGCTGGGCGCGTTCGGCTTCGCGGCCAACCCGGCGCTCAACGCCCGCGTGTTCACGCTGGCGGCGGGCGCGCCGACGCTGGCCGCGTCGGTGAACGTGTCGGCCTTCAACCTGGGCATCACCGCCGGCCCCTGGCTGGGCGGGCTGGCGCTGGAGGCCGGGCTCGGATACCCGTCCATCGGCTGGATCGGCGCAGTGCTCGGCCTGGCGGCACTGGCCCTGGTGGCGCTCGCCCGGAGGGCGGCGGAGCCGGTAGTTCAGCCGGTTGAGCCGGTCGTGCGCGCCTCGTAGACGGAGACCGCGAACGGCCGGTCGGCCGAGTTCTCCACGAGCTCGCTCACCTGGGACAGCGGCCCCGCGTGCACGAACCGGTGCAGCCGCCGCGCCTCCGGCCACGGGTGCACCAGCACCAGCACCCCGCCGGGGCTGAGCAGCCCTCGCAGCTGCTCGCTGGCGCGCTTGAGCCGGTCGCGGCGTCCCAGGTAGTAGAGCGTCTCCGCGCAGAACACCAGGTCGTAGCGGCGGCCGGGCCTGAAGGTGAGGATGTCGGCGGACAGCAGCGTGGCACGGTCCGCGGCCATCTCCACCCGCTCGGCCGCCCGGGCCAGCGCCCGCTGAGAGATGTCGAGCCCGGTGACGTCGGCGTCGGGGTAGGCGTCCAGCAGCTGCGTGGTGAAGACGCCCTCGCTGCAGCCGACCTCCAGGATGCTCCCGTAGCGGCGGTCGGGGATCTGCGCGAGGGTGGCCGCGTACTTGGCCTGCTCGTACGCGTCCGTACCCATGCGCCATGGGTCGGGGTTGCGATGCCACCAGTCGAAATAGCGGCGCAGAAGCGCGCCCTGCCCTCGCGACCCCAGCAGTGAGAGCGACCGGAAGAACGTCCGGTGCAGCCTGTCCCCGACATCTCTGACCCGCGCCATGCGGCCTCCCCCGCGTCGCGATCCCCGGAGATTTCATCCTGCACGATGAGATCGCTCCGCGAGCGGCAACGGCGCGGCCCTCGACTCCCGGAAACGCGCCGCATTTTCGGTAAAGCCGGGATGTGCCCGATCTTGGGGGAGTTCTGGCGTCTAGCGAGGGTTTCCCAGATCGCGATGATGGCTACATAGAGCAACGGATCTATAACACTTCGTGATCAGAGGGAGATCATGAAAGCTAAGCTCATCGCCGCCGGCGGCCTGCTGCTCGCCTCCGCTGCCTTCGCTACCGCCACGGCCGCCCCGGCGACCGCCACGTCGTTCCCGCACTGCGTGTTCGACGCGGGCTATGACGGCTCCTGGCTCAGGACCCACGGCGACGACATCGAGATCGGCACCCGGCGCGCCGACGTGTGCAAGCGCATCTGGGACTTCCACCGCTACCTGCCGGTCCCCGGCCACTACTACCACGGCTACAACCCCGACAACTACCAGGGCGACACCTACCAGGACGACGAGGGCGACGACTACGACGTCGAGACCTACGACTACGACTACTGACCGGAGCTCCCGGCGATGACCGGCGCCGGCACGGCCCGTCCGTGCCGGCGCTCGCCGTCGATATCCTCGACGCCTGAGGAGATCGCGAGGAGCCGCACATTGGTCGTCTACGCCGGGCAGGGTGATCCGCGCCGGTCGATGGCGCTGCTGTGGCGGGCCGAACCCGCCGCCGGGCCGCGCCCCGGGCCCAAGCCCGGGCTGAGCGTCGGCGAGATCGTCGACGCCGCCATCGCCATCGCCGACGCCGAGGGGATGGCCGCGGTCTCGATGCGGCGGGTCGGCGAGCGGCTGGGCCGCAGCGGCATGGCGCTTTATACGTACGTGCCGGGCAAGGACGAGCTGGTCGACCTCATGTACGACCGGGCGCTGGCCGCGCTGCCCGCCTCCTACGACCTGTCCGGCGGCTGGCGGGCGGCCGTGTCTTCGTGGGCACGCGAGGTCCGCGCCTTCTACCTGCGCCACCCCTGGGCGCTGCGGCTCTCGCAGGCCCGCCCGGTGCTCGGCCCGAACGAGTTCGCGCTCCTGGAGTCGCTGGCCGCGATCCTGCACGAGACCGGCCTGCCGCCCGAGACGCTGCGCGGCGCCGTGGCGCTGCTGACCGACTTCGTCCGCGGGTCGGCCGCCACCGTGGCCGAGACCCGGCAGGCCCGGGCGGAGACGGGCGTCCCGGACGAGGAGTGGTGGCGCGCCAGGTCGGCGATCCTGGCGGAGGTCGCCCCCGGCTTCACCGGCCGCTACCCGGCGCTGTCGCGCATCGAGGCCGAGCCACCCCGGCCGGGCGAGGAACCGATCCGCTACCTGGAGCGCAAGTCGAGCCAGGCATTCGAGACGGGCCTCACCGTCATCCTCGACGGCCTGGAAGCCGCGATCTCCCGCCCCTCGTAAGCCCGCAACGCCCCGCGAGTCCACGACGTCACGCCCCCGCAGCCCGGACACCGGCACACCTCGCCAGGCCGCGATCTCTCGCAACTCAGGGACCGGCACACCTCACACTCGATGTCACAGTTCTCGCAGCTCGGGGACCGGCACACCGTGCGAGGCCGAGGCGGGGCGCAGCGACCCGGCCAGCAGGCCCATCGCGGCGGTGAGCGCGGCGAACACCAGCCGGATGACGACGGCCATCCCCACACCGAACAGCGCGAACCCGGCGACCGTGACGGCGGGGACGCGCCCGGCCGCGACCAGCACCGTGCCCACGGTGGCCAGGACGGCGGCGCACCGCACCGTACGGACCGGGCCGAACCTGGCGATGACCCGATCCCCGCCGAACCTGGTGAGCACCATGAAACCGGCGAACACGGCGTAGGCCACGGCGCCCACGGCCTCGCTCGCCCCCGTGACCTCGATGGTGTAGATGGCGGCCCACTGCATGGTGGACAGCTCCGCCATCGCCGCGCACACCCCGACGAGACCGATGACGAACACGGCCTTGGTCGGGAGGGCGAAGTGCGGCGGCAGGTCGCCGCGGCGGCGGCCGGCCCGGCCCTCGACGCCGTGGCCGTCGGCGTGCCGGGCGTGGTGGACCCGCGCACCGGCGACATGCTGGAGGCGAGCATGCTGCCCGGCTGGCGGCCCGGCCTGCTGGGCGACCTGCGCGAGAGGCTGGCCACCTCGGTCGTGCTGGAGAACGAGGTGAACCTGGCCGCGCTGGCCGAGCACCGCGAGGGCGCGGCGGCCGGGCGGGACGACTTCATCATGCTGTGGCTGGACGACGGGGCGGGGTCGGCCATCGTCCTCGGCGGCGTCCCGCGGCAGGGGGCGTCGGGCGGTGCGGGCGAGATCGGCTTCCTCGGCTCCCCCGCCGGGTCGATCTGCGACCTGCTCACCCGCGAGGAGGTCGCCCGGGTGGACATCGACGAGCTGGCCCGCCGGGCGGTGCAGGCCGCGTTCCCCGGGGTCGCGGTGCTGGACCCCGGCCTGGTCGTGCTGGCAGGCAGCACCGGGCGTGAGTGCGGCCCGGAGCTGGCGTCCCGGGTCGCCGGCGGGCTCGCGGCGCCGGCGCCGGTGCCGACCGAGGTACGGGCGACGGAGGTCGAGGGCGACCCGGTGGTCAAGGGGGCGGTGGCCACGGCCCTGACGATGGCGCGCGACGCGCTTTTCGGCGCGCCGTGAGCCGGGTCAGCCGTGGAGCCGGTCCAGCCAGGCTCGCCAGGCCGGGCCCTGGTCGGCGGGGTCGCCGAACAGGTGGTGGGAGGCGATCATCGGGCCGCGGAAGCCCTGCATGAAACGGTAGAGCGCGTTCCCGGCGCGGATGCCCAGGGTCTGGTCGCCGCGGTGGTAGACGACGCCGTCGATCGGGGGCAGGCCGGGCAGGTCGAGCCGGACCTTCCCGCCGGGCGCGGCGTCCCCGACCTCGGCGTACAGGGTCTGCCAGGCGCGCGGCCAGTCGGTGACCGGCGGGCCGAACTCCGTGACCGGGGTGGCGCGGCGGCCGGGGAAGTGGGTCAGGTACTCCACGAGCGTGGCGAAGAACAGTGCGGCGCCGCCGGTCATGGCCTCGTACTCCTCCGCCCAGTCGTCGCCGGGCAGGAAGCCGCTGGTGACCATCCGCACCAGGGTGCTGCCCCGGTCGCGGCCCTCGACCAGGAACTCGTACGCGACGAAGCGCCCGTCGTCGCCGGTGGCGCTCGCGTGGGCGAAGCGGCGCGGCTCCTCGGCCGCGGTCACCCGGGACGGCGGCATCTCGCCGCCGCCGAAGGCGGTGCGCACCACGCCGCCGGCCACCTCGGTACGGCCCAGGAACCACGAGTCGATGCCGGGGCCGGTGGAGATGGCCGCCCACACCTCCTCCGGGGTCGCCCCGACCTCGGCCTCCAGGGGAAGCTCGAACTCGTGACCCACCTCAGCTCTCCTCCTTGACCGCGGGGTGGACGGCGACGACCAGCCGGTGCGGGCGCCCGCCGGGGGCCTGCTCGTCGTGGTACTTGCTCACCAGGCGGGTGACGGCGTCTGCCAGCTCCTCGGCGAACGCGGCCCGGTCGGCGGCCGAGGCGAAGCGGACCTCGCCGTCGACGGCGAAGGTGGCGACCCGCTTGCCGGCCGCGCGGGCGCCGGTGATCAGCGAGCCGACGTCGCGCACCGTCTTGGCCGCGAGGGCCAGCAGCCAGGCGGCCGAGAGCCGGTCGGGGGCGCGGCCGGGGTCGGGCTGCAGGGCGGCGAGGGCCGTCGGGGAGATCACGAAGGACGCGGCCCTGGCGCGCATCACCCGCTCGGTGACGTTGCCCTTCTTGCGTTCCTCGACCAGCTCGACGAGGCCGTGCTTCTCCAGGGTGCGCAGGTGGTAGTTGACCTTCTGCCGGGCGAGGCCGACCTTGGCGGCGAGCGAGGTGGCCGAACCGGGTTCGACCAGCTCTGCCAGGAGCCGGGAGCGCATCGGATCGAGCGACGCCTCGGCGGCCGCAGGATCCTCGATCACCGTCACTTCGTCCATGCGCCCAACATCCCACCGACAAAAAATATTGTCAATCCTACTCCATCGCCTTCAGCTCCTTCAGGTACTCCTCCAGCGGCTGCAGCCCGGCCTCGGCGCGGCGCGCGTCCACCCCCGCCTCGTCCTCGATCGGGGTGCGTGGCTGCCACTCGCCGTCCCGGTCCACCTGCCACTGGGTGCCGTAGCGCTGCGGCTTGCCCTCCGCGACCCTTACCCGATCCTCCAGATAGGCGAGGTTGCCCGGGGAGGCGTCACCCTCGGCGACCGCCTCGCGCAGCAGGCCCAGGGCCCGGCGCTGCAGGTCGAGGTCGCGGTCGGCGTGCTGGACGAGCGCCCAGGCCGCGTCCTCGCCGTCCTCCCCCACCAGCGCGTAGCCGGGCCAGCCGTGCTCGTCGAGGATCGCGTGCATCCGCTGGGTGTTGGCCCGCTCGACCCGATCCCATTCGGCCTCGTCGGCGTCGGGAGTCCGGATCTCCTGATCCTGCCGGAGCATGTCCAGCAGCTCGGCGCGGAGCCCGGGATCGGCCGGCGCGCCGTCACCACAGGCCGCGGCCAGCAGCAGGACGGTCAGGACACATGTCAGAAACGTCCGCATGCTCGACCGTACCGCGCCGCGGATCACCGGAACAGACCTCGCGTACGAGTGACAGCGCGCAGTCAGGCGGCGAGCCGAGCAACCAGAGACGTTGCGGACTCGCGCGACGAAGCGGTGACCGTCAAGCGGTGTGGCTCATGCCCGACATCTGGCGCGTAGGGCTCAGTCCTCGCCGTAGTAGAAATCGGCATCGTCCTCGTCCCCGCCGGCGGCCAGGAACTCCTCGCGCGTCATGTCGGCGGGCTCCAGCGACGTACCCGGGCTGTCGTATTCGGGACCGCCATGCTCGGCCGAGTCGTAGACCTCTTCGTCGTCCATTTGCTGCACGATCAAGAAGATACCGCCGGGATGTGACAAGTCCGGCTCTTGTCCGGAAGGTTCACAGTGCTGATCCGAGGCCCCTTCATGACAGGCTCAGGTCCATCATTCGGGGATATCACACGTCACTCGGCGACCCAGAAGCTCCAGTTTTCCGGTGCCCTGGGCCAGGTGGGATCGGGTAGCCAGCCGGGCGGGGGTTCCCAGCCTTCGGGAGCCGGTGGCCAGCCCGGTGGTGCGACGAATCTGATCCGCGTGGGTTTCGGTGGAATGGGTGCGTGGAACCCCGTAGCGGCCGGACTTTCGGAGGATGAGTCACCGACGGTGGGAGCCTCGGGTTCCGTCTGGACGTCGGGCCGAGCGTGACCGAGGGGGCCCGGCCAGTCGTGAGGCAGTTCGTGAGCGCGGGCGCAATAGAGCGTGACCTCCGCCTTGAGGTGGTTTCCTCTCAGCTTCGCTCTGGAGACAGCCATATGCCCCATGGCGTCGAGGTGACGTATCGCCGGAAGTAGTTCGCCGCTCATCTTCGGCGTCAGTTGCCCGACGCGTTTCCCGTCGAGCCGTACCTCGACGAGTTGTTTCACTGTGCGCCCGCTGGAGTCGCTCATCTCGTGCAACGTCGCGTACGCGTAACTCTCGCCCTCTGCCTGCAGCAGCGGTTTGATTTCGGTGAGGTGATGCTCTTCGCCGCTCACTTGGATTGCCCCGCCGTGCGGTAGTACGACATGGAGTTCTTGCGGCGGGGTGTTCATCGGCAGACAAAGGTGCGGCTCGCCGAGGGCGACGGTGACTCTCGCGCTGAACCGTTCGATCGGTGCGAGGTTCCCGTTCCGGTCGTAGTCGTGATCAGTGAACTGCCCGCCCCGGATGCGACAGGGCACGCGGGCGACGAACCCGGAGGTAGTCAGGTGACGGAGCAAGGCCTGATACCTGACCGCGTCATTTCGTGGGAGATATCCGACGGTCTCGTGCTGGACCAGCACCACCACCGCGTACGGGTCGTGCCGGTTGGCCGGTTCGGGGACCAGGAGTGCGGTCGTCTCGAACTCGTCGAGTCCCTTGGCACCCATGCGCAGCAATCTCTCTAATGCGGGAAGGTAGTGGCTCTCCCCAGCGACCTCTTGGTTGCACCAGTTGTTGTGTCCCCACAAGTCGAAAGGGGTTGAGTTCGCGGCGTGGAGGTGAGGACCGTTGCCGTGGTTGCCTATGATCACCGGCTGGGCTTCCGTTCATCCTGTGTGACCGAGATTCGAAACCGAACGCCAGGATAGGGATTCGGGGTCGGATCAGGTAGCCGTCATGGGTTCCCGGGTGAACTGGTAGTCGCCGGGGCATGATCTCACCGTTTCAGGGACAGGGGTCTCATTCCACGCGCCGCGACCATCGGGTCGGACACTGGCGACCGGATGGCGAAGTTCTCACGGCGTGGAGCGGCAGGTGGCGCGGGTCGGCTACGTTGTAGAGGGGAAACGCGCCTGTGCACCGGGACTGTGGGCGTGGGACCGCATGCCCAGCCCGAAACTTGGTGACAAGTTGGGCTTGTCCCTACTGGCCAGGCGGTAGGCCTGAGTAAAGACTCGTGCGAGGAGTTCCACCATGCATGGCGAGTCGCCGTCTCAGACCCGTCCCGCGGCCCGGTCGTGTTCGCGCCGGCCGGTCCCCGAACCCGGGTACCGCCGGGCGCACCGCCGTGCCTTAATCCGTCTGCCCGGATGCCGGATTCCGGAAACGCCGTGCCGCCGGCTCCCGGCGGCCGATCGGCCCGCGCGCTCGCGTCCGGTGAGTGCGCGCCTTCCCAGGGCGGAGAGCCGCCCTCAGTTCGCCGGCGAGCGAGTGCCGCCGGCCGGGCAGGGCCCGGTGCGGCCCAACGGATATGAGAGCCTGCGGCAGGGCTGGCAGCATCTCGACGGGGTGCCTCTGCCGCGTGATCGTTTACAACCCCGTCCCCCCGTCCAGCCACGCGTCGATGCCCGCGAGCAGCTCCGTCTTGAGCTCCGGGCGGGCGAAGGACGCCCGGACCCCGGCCCTGGCCAGTTCGGCGAGGTCGGCGTCCGGCCAGCCGAACGTGTCGCGCACGCGGGCGTACTCGTCCGCCAGCGACGTCTCCCCGTCGGTGTTGAGCGTCACCGTCAGCCCCGCCTCGCGCAGCAGGGGCAGCGGATGCTCCGCCAGTGACGGCACCAGCCCGAGCAGGACGTTCGACGTCGGGCACACTTCCAGCGGGATGTCCCGCTCGCGCACGTAGCGCGTCAGCGCCGGGTCCTCCAGCACGCGGATGCCGTGGCCGAGGCGTTCGGCGTGGCCCAGCGTGAGCGCCTCGCGGACGCTGTCCGGACCGCCGAACTCGCCCGCGTGGTGCACCAGGCGGAGTCCCGCGTCCCGGGCCGCGTCGCAGACCTCGGCGAACGGGGCCAGCGGGTGGCTCTCGTCGCCGGCCAGCCCGATGCCGGCGACCTCCTCGTACCGCACCGCGAGGTCGTAGGTGCGCCACATGCGCGCGGCCGGGCGGCGGCGGGAGTGGTCGAGCAGCACGCGGCATTCGAGACCGTGCTTCTTGCCCTCGGCCAGCCCGTCGAGCACCGCCTCCAGCGGCATCTCCGGCGCGCCCAGCCGCTCGCCGTGAGAGGCCGCGGTGAACGTCACCTCGGCGTAGCGGGTGCCCTGAGCGGCCTCGTCCTCGCAGAACTCGGCCGCGACGCGCCGGAAGTGCTCAGGGGTGCGCAGCAGGCCGCGCACCCGCGCCCGCTGGTCGGCGAAGTCGCGGAAGCTCCGGAACGGCGTGTCTCCGGGGGGTGTGCCGCCGAGGTCGCGGATGGTCTCGGGCCGTACGGTGCTTTCGAGGTGGACGTGCAGGTGGGCCTTGGGAAGCGCCCGGATGTCTCTCACCCGGGCACTCTAGGGATCTCCCCGCACCAGACGCATCCCGATATTTCAGGACCTGCGGGTGATGCGGATCTTCGACTGCTTGTGCGGGAGCTGCTCCCAGTCGTCCATGAAGACGGCGTCCAGCCCGTGCCGGGCGGCCAGCGCGACCAGCGTCTCCGTGCGGTAGTAGAAGTCCTCCCGCAGCACGTGGTGCTCCTTGCCCACCGTCCTGTCGAAGGTGAAGTCGAACCAGGCCTGCGGCTTCATGACCCGCCCCACGTGCGCGAAGCACTCGTCGATGACCTCGATCGGCGAGTGGGAGAAGACGCTGTGGGCGTGCACGACGTCGAAGTGCTCGTCCGGCAGGAAGGCGAAGCGCAGGTCGCGGACCGGCGTGAGGTGCGGCAGCTTGTCGCGCAGGCCATGCGTGACCACGGTGTCCTGGGCGGACATCAGGATGTCCGGCGAGATGTCGAGGCCGTAGTAGTTGCCGCTGTGCAGGTAGTCGATGAACAGCCGGCCGGCCCGCAGGTTGCCGCAGCCGATCTCCAGCATCCGGAACTCCGGCTTGAGCCCGTGCTCGATCAGGTAGTCGAACTGCAGCTGGCCCAGGGCCAGCCAGCGCCGGTGGGAGTGCGACCCGACGGCGCCCTCGGGGCTGCGCGCGGTGTCGTCCTTCATGACGGCGCGGTAGTAGGCGACGTGGTCGCGGGTGCGCAGCCGCAACCAGGTGTCGCGGGACAGCCGCCGCAGGTGCGGCATGATCTTGCGCGGGTTCTTGAGCGCATACCGTGCCTGGTGGACGAGGCTCGAACGGGGGCGTGTCACAAGAGGCACCACCAATGGGATGTGCGGACGAGGGCCTGGTGCTCAGAACCTAGAACGGGCCCGGGAGTTTGTGATCGCGTGACACGGAAATCTTGATTCCCGCATGGCTTTTCCTGGCCGTTGCCCGCCGGTCCGATGGTGAAACCCGAGGAGTTCGATGCTGCGCGTCAGTTTCGCGAGCGCCGCCGCCCCTGGCCGGGCGAACGAGGACTACGTGCTCGCCGGGCCCTCCTGGGTGGTGCTGCTCGACGGGGCGACCCCGGCGCCGGGGGTGGACGCGGGCTGCGATCACGGGGTGCCGTGGCTGGTGCGCACGCTCGCCGCCGCGCTCGTCCCGGGCCTGGAGGGCGGCGCCCCGCTGCCGGAAGCGCTGGAGGCGGCGATCACCGCCACGATGGCGGCCCACGGCGGCTCCTGCGACCTGGCCGCCCCCGGCTCGCCGTCGGCGACGGTGGCGCTCGCCCGCCGCCGCGGTGACCTGCTCGACTACCTGGTGCTGTGCGACTCGCCGGTGGCCCTGTGGCGGCGCGACGGCCGGGTGACGGTCGTCCGCGACGACCGGCTCGACCAGCTGCCGGGCGGTCGTCCGTACTCGCTGGAGCTGGTGAACGCGATGCGCAACCGGCCGGGCGGGTTCTGGGTCGCCAGCGCCTGCCCGCGGGCGGCGCGGGAGGCGCTGAGCGGCGCGGTGCCGGTGCGGGAGCTGCGCGGGGCGGCGCTGTTCACCGACGGCGTGACGCGGCTGGCCGAGTGGTACGG
The DNA here is from genome assembly GCF_040675175.1 of Nonomuraea sp. NPDC049649. Taxonomy (NCBI): domain Bacteria; kingdom Bacillati; phylum Actinomycetota; class Actinomycetes; order Streptosporangiales; family Streptosporangiaceae; genus Nonomuraea; species Nonomuraea sp. NPDC049649. Next base: position 207,548 of record NZ_JBFAOH010000007.1, on the reverse strand, counting down.
GCGAGCCTGGGAGAGCCTGGTGGCCGGGGCCGCCGAGCCGGAGCGGCTGCTGGCCGAGGTGCGCGAGCAGGAGCTGGCCAGGGGCGTGCCGCGCGGAAAGCTCCACGACGACGCCACCGCCGCCTGGGTGTCGTTCCCGCCCGGGTGACCGCTGTCACAAGCATCAGGCCGCGTTGGGTAGCTTGAAAGGGAAGAGTTCCTCCTCTGCCAGCAGGGGGTCGATGCCCGAACGCCGCCGCAGCCGCCGATCCGTCCACCCGCAGAGCGAGGAGAGTGCCGTGAGCCAAGCCGCACAGGTCATCGAACTTGACGACAGCACCGCCGACAGCCCAGGCGTCGGCGCCGACTCCGTCAAGACGTATCTGAAGGAGATCGGACGGGTCCCCCTGCTCACCGCGGAGCAGGAGATCGAGCTGGCCAAGCGGATCGAGGCGGGGCTGTTCGCCAGGGAGCGGCTCAACACCGAGCCCGACCTCGACGACGAGCTCCGCGCCGACCTCGAGTGGATCGCCCTCGACGGTGAGCGCGCCAAGCGGCGCATGCTGGAGGCCAATCTGCGGCTGGTGGTGTCCATCGCCAAGCGCTACACCGGCCGCGGCATGCTCTTCCTCGACCTCATCCAGGAGGGCAACCTCGGCCTCATAAGGACGATCGAGAAGTTCGACTACCGGCTGGGCTACAAGTTCTCCACCTACGCCACCTGGTGGATCAAGCAGGCGATCACCCGCGCGATGGCCGACCAGGCGCGCACGATCCGCATCCCGGTCCACATGGTCGAGCTCATAAACAAGGTCGCGCGGGCGCAGCGCCGCCTGCAGAGCGAGCTGGGCCGCGACCCGCTGCCCGAGGAGATCGCCGCCGAGACCGACCTGACCCCGGCGCGGGTGGTGGAGGTGCAGAGCTACGGCCGCGAGCCGATCTCCCTCGACACGCCGCTGGGCGACGACGGCGACAGCGAGTTCGGCGACCTGATCGAGGACACCGAGGCGGTCTCCCCCGCCGACGCGGTCTCCTTCACGCTGCTCCAGCACCAGCTCCGCGCGCTGCTCGACCAGTTGTCGGAGCGGGAGGCGGGCGTGATCTCGATGCGGTACGGGCTGATCAACGGCAGTCCGATGACCCTCGACGAGATCGGCCGGGTCTACGGGGTGACGCGCGAGCGGATCCGCCAGATCGAGGCGAAGACCATGTCGAAGCTGCGCCACCCGTCCCGCGCGATGGCGCTGCGCGACTATCTGAGCTGAGGCTCAGGCGTCCAGGAGTTCGTCGAGCGAGTCGCGCAGGTATTCGGCGAGCTCCCAGGCGTCCGGCACCATCTCCCGGTCGGTGACGACGCCGAAGTCGACCGAGCCGTCGTAGGAGAAGGCGGTGATGTTGACCCCGCCGCTCATGTCGGTGATCACCGAGACCGGATAGTAGGTGAGCAGCCGCGCGCCCGACACGTACAGCGGGAACTGCGGGCCGGGCACGTTCGAGACCATCACGTTGATGGGCGGCGCCGTCTGGCCGAGCAGCCCGAACGCCGACCGGGAGGCCAGCCCCATGAGGGCGGCCGGCATCGCCTCGCTGAACTCGCGCAGCCAGCGGGCCGGCGCCAGCGCGAACCGGTCCTTGATCCGGCCCATCGCGTCGTGGACGTCCCGCAGCCGCTCCACCGGGTCGGCCAGGTGCGCGGCCAGCGGCGCGGGCACCAGCGTGACCTGGTTGCCCGCCTCCTCGTCGCCGGTGTCACGGAGCGAGAACGGCACCCCGGCCACCAGCGGCCGGTCGGGCGGCCCGCCGTGCGCGTCCATCCAGCGGCGCAGCGCCCCCGCGCAGACCGCCATGACCACGTCGTTGACGGTCACCTCGAACCGCTTGCGCACCGTCTTGATCTCGCCCAGCGGCAGCGACACGAACGCGAACCGCCGGTGCTGGGAGACCGGGCCGCTGAACGGCGTCCAGGGCGCGGGCGCCGCCGGCAGCTCCGGCGCCTGCCCCGCACCGGCCGCCTTGCGGGCCAGCCCGGACAGCGCGCGGCTGCCGGGCAGCGACGACAGCACCGGGATCTCGTCCAGGTGCGGCACCGCCTGCGCCACGAACCGCACCGCGTGCGCCGGGTTGAGCGCCAGCCTGGTCAGGCCGCGCAGCAGCATCTCGGCGGCCCCGGGCGGCGGCTCGTCGCGTTCGGGCGCGTGCGGGGGCGGCGGCGCGGGCTCGGGCGCCAGGTCGAGCAGCGCGGCCAGCACGTCGGCGCCGCCGATGCCGTCCACCGCCGCATGGTGGATCTTGGTGTAGAGGCCGGTGCGGCCGCCGGCCAGCCCGTGGATCAGGTAGATCTCCCACAGCGGCCGCGACCGGTCCAGGCGGCGCGCGTGCAGCCTCGACACCTGCTCGGCGAGCTGCCGGTCGTCGCCGCCAGGCGGCAGGCCGATCTCGCGTACGTGATAGTCGAGGTCGAGGTCGTCCTCCTGCTCCCAGTACGGGTGGTCCAGGCCGAGCGGCACCGGGGCCAGCTTGCGCCGCAGCGCGGGCACGTACGGGAGCCGCGCCCGCAGCATGTCCTGCAGGTCGGCACGGCTGAGATCGCCGTCCAGGATGGCCAGGCCGGCGATGTTGGCCACGTTGGTCGCGGTCTCGAAATGGAGAAACTGCGCGTCCAGTGCGGATAGCTGGGGCATGCGTCACCTCTGCCCAGACCCAACCATTTCTGTCCTGCCGGGAGCAAGCGGGGGTGCCGCCGACCTCGACGATCCGTCCGGGATGACCCCGGACGGTGCCTTCTGGGCCGTCTGTCCCTAGTCTGCTGGCAGAGGTCCGGTTCTTTCCCGCCCCCGGGCGGGGTCTCCTCGGAGGTTTCTGATGGCATTTCCTCTCGCTTCGGTGCGCGCCGCCTACCCGGCGCTGGCCGACGGGTACGCCTATCTGGACGGCGCCGCGGGCACGCAGGTGCCCCAGGCGGTCATCGACGCCATCGCCGGCGCCTACCGGCAGGGCATCGGCAACGTGGGCGGCGCCTTCCCGGCCAGCCGCCGCTCCGACGAGATCGTGGCGGGCTGCCGGGCGGCCGTCGCCGACCTGGTCGGCGGCCACCCGGACGGGGTCATCCTGGGGCCGAACATGACGACGCTCACCTACCGGCTGGCCCAGGCGCTGGCCAAGCAGTGGGGGCCGGGCGACGAGGTGGTGCTGTCGCGGCTGGACCACGACGCGAACGTGCGGCCCTGGGTGCAGACCGGGGCGACCGTGCGCTGGGCCGAGGTGGACCCGGTGACCGGGGAGCTGCCGGTGGAGCAGTACGCGGACCTGATCGGGCCGCGGACCCGGCTGGTGGCGGTGACGGCGGCGAGCAACGTGCTGGGCACCCGCCCCGACGTGGCCGCCATCTGCGCGCTGGCGCACGAGGCGGGCGCGCTCACGTACGTCGACGGCGTGCACGCGACCCCGCACGGGCCGGTGGACATGAAGGCGCTGGGCGCCGACTTCTACGCCACCAGCGCCTACAAGTGGTCGGGGCCGCACATCGGCGCGGTGGTCGCCGACCCGGCGCTGCTGGAGACGGTACGGCCGGACAAGCTCGCCTCCTCGGCCGACACGGTGCCGGAACGGTTCGAATGGGGCACGGCCGCCTTCGCCGACCTGGCGGGCGTGACGGCGGCCGTGGACCATCTGGCCGCGATGGTGCCCGGCACGGGGACGCGGCGCGAACGGCTGCTGGCCTCGATGGCGGCCGCGGAGGCGCACGAGCTGGAGCTCTTCGGCCACCTGCTGGCGGGCCTGGAGTCGATGCCCAAGGTCACCCTGTACGGCAAGCCCGCGCGGCGCACCGCCACCGCCTACTTCACGGTCGCGGGGAAGACGCCGCGCGAGGTGGCCGAGCGGCTGGCCGCCGCCCGGGTGAACGTGTGGAACGGCCACAACTACGCCTGGGAGCTGACCGCGGCGCTCGGCATCCGCGACACCGGCAGCGCGGTGCGGGCGGGACTGGTGCACTACAACGACCGCTCCGACGTGGACCGGCTGCTGGAGGCCCTGGTCTTCTAAGATCGGGCGCATGAGCCTGCCCGCCGTGCCCGGGGCGGCCGCGCCCGGCGTCGAGCCCGCCCGCGACCCGTACCACGTCTATCTCGACTCGCTGACCAGCGCCGAGTCGCGGCGGACGATGCGCGGCTGCCTCGACCGGCTGGCGCGGCTGCTCACCGGCGACGAGCGGGCGACCGGGGCCGGCCAGCCGTGGCACCTGCTGCGGTACGAGCACACGGTGCGGATCCGCACGATGCTGATCGAGCGGGGCTGGTCGGCCGCGTACGTCAACAAGCACCTGGTGGCGCTGCGGCGGGTGCTGAAGGAGGCGTGGCGGCTCGGCCAGACCGGCGCGGAGGACTACGCGCGGGCCTCCGACCTGGCGCCGGTCAGGCAGAGCAGGCTGCCGGTGGGCCAGCACGTGCCGCCGGAGGTGGTGGGCGCGGCGCTGTCGGCCTGCGACGACTCCCCTGCCGGGAAGCGCGACGCGGCGCTGATCGCGGTGCTCTACTCGACCGGCTGCCGGCGGGCCGAGGTCTGCGGGCTGGCGCTGGACGACTACGACCCGGGCGCGCGGTCGCTGCGGGTGCGCGGCAAGCGCGACAAGGAACGCCTGGTGTACCTCACGCCGGACGCGCTCGGGCTGGTGGAGCGCTGGCTGGCGGTACGGGGGCGCGCGCCGGGCGCGTTGTTCAGCCCGATCAGCAAGGCGGGGCGGCTGCGCTGCCGCGACGGGCGTCCGGTGCCGCTGACCGGGCAGGGCATCGCCGTCATCCTGGAGCGGCGGCTCACCTCGGCAGGGGCCTCCCCCCGTACCGCGCACGACTTCCGCCGCACCTTCATCGGCGAGCTCCTGGACGCGGGCGTGGACCTGGCGACGGCGCAGGCCCTGGTCGGCCACTCGTCCCCGGCCACCACGGCCCGCTACGACCGCCGCCCCGAGAAGACCCGCCGCGACGCGGTCGACCGCCTCCGCCTCCCGCCCCCACGCCCCCTCGCCTGACCCACACGCACCGAGCGCGGAGCGTCCTCTGCTCGGTGGGGATGTGCGGCCACTGGGCGCGGCTCAGCCGTCACCCTTCATCCGGTGCAGCCCGGGGAGGAAGGCGCGTGGGGTCACCGGAGCTCTTCCGTGGTGTCGGCGATCAGCGGTTCCAGGGTGAGGCCGGGCTGGTCGGCCTTGACCGAGCGCATCCGCCAGCGGTCGGTGAACACCGCGAGCAGCGCCCCGTCATGGCTGCGGGTCAGGACCTCGCAGCCGCGCTCGCGGTCGAGTGCGGGCGCGGAGGCGGCGTCGGTGCGGCGGGCCAGCGTGTAGTCCAGCCGGTCGAGGCTGATCTCGGCGCCGAACTCGGCGAGCATGCGGTGCTGCACCACCTCGAACTGCATCGGCCCGACCGCCGCCAGCACCGGCGCCTGGTCGCCGCGCCGGTCGGAGCGGAGCACCTGGATGACGCCCTCGGCGTCGAGCTGATCGATGCCGCGCCGGAACTGCTTGGACTTGCCGGAGTCGCGCACCCGGGCGACCGCGAAATGCTCGGGGGCGAAGCTGGGGATCGTCGGGAACGTCACCGGCGACCGCTCGTACAGGGTGTCACCGGGCCGCAGGGCGGTGGCGTTGACCAGGCCGACCACGTCACCCGGGTAGGCCTCGTCGAGGGTGGTGCGGTCCTGGCCGAACACGCTCTGGGCGTACTTGGTGGCGAACGGCCGCCCGGTGGCGGCGTGGGTGAGCACCATGCCCCGCTCGAACCGGCCGGAGCAGACCCGGACGAACGCGATCCGGTCGCGGTGCGCGCGGTCCATGTTGGCCTGCACCTTGAACACCAGCCCGGAGAACGGGGCGTCCAGCGCCCGGACCGCGCCGTCCTCGTCCGGGCGCGGCGCCGGCGGCGGTGCCAGCTCCGCCAGCGCGTCCAGCAGCCGCGCCACCCCGAAGTTGGGCAGCGCCGCGCCGAACAGCACCGGCGTGGACTCGTGCGCCTCGAACGCCTTCTGGTCGTGGTCGGCGCCGATGGCCGACAGCAGCGCGGCCTCCTCGCTCGCCTGCTGCCACGCGGCGCCCAGCTCGGCCTGGGCCTGCTCCGCGGTGAGCTCGGTCTCCAGCGCCCTGGTGGCGCCGCCGGGAGTGCGCTCGTAGCGGATGGCCCGCCCGGACAGCCGGTCGATCACCCCGCGGAACTCGCCCGGGATGCCGATCGGCCAGGTGATCGGGGTGGGGCGCAGGCCGGTGCGCTCCTCGATCTCGTCCAGCAGCTCCAGCGCGTCGCGGCCGGGGCGGTCCCATTTGTTGACGAAGGTGATGACCGGGATGCGGCGGTGACGGCAGACCTCGAACAGCTTCATCGTCTGCGGTTCCATGCCCTTGGCCGCGTCGATGAGCATGACCGCGCAGTCGACCGCGGCCAGCACCCGGTAGGTGTCCTCGGAGAAATCGGCGTGGCCGGGCGTGTCGACGAGGTTGAACACGTGGCCCCGGTAGTCGAAGCGCAGCGCGGCGGAGGTGATGGAGATGCCGCGGGCCCGCTCGATCGCCATCCAGTCGGAGGTGACGCCGCGCCGACCGGCCTTGCCGTGCACCGCCCCCGCTTGCTGGATCGCCGACGCGTGCAGAGCGAGCGCCTCCGTCATGGTGGACTTGCCCGCGTCGGGGTGGCTGATGACGGCGAACGTCCGCCGCTGCGTGGCCTCGCCGACGACGTCCCTCATCGCGTCGCTCCGATCGTCTCCTCCACGTCCTGCTGGGACTGGCAAACCCTACCCTTACGGAAGAGTACTAAGAAGGAGTGCTGTCTTGCCGGGGCAGCGGGACGACGAGTGCGGCGATCGCGATCGTCGCGGGCACCGCCGCCAGAGCCAGCACGACCGGCGTGTACGAGCCGCTCGCCGCGTATCCGAGGGCGAGCACGATCGGCCCGAACGCGCTGGAGGCGACGGTGACGAAGTGCACGATCCCGCGCAGGGCGCCCAGCCGGCCGGTGCCGAAATGGCGCGGGATGACCGCGACCTCGACCGTACGGATCGCACTGGCCGCCGCGCCGAGCAGCAGCGCGAACACCAGCGCGCGCCAGCCCGGGGCGGCCTGCGGCGTCCACAGCATCGCCGCCGCGAGCATCAGCATGCACGCGGCGATCATCGGCCGGGCGGAGAACCGGTCGCACAGCGGGCCGATCACCAGTGAGGCCGCCAGCCCCGCCACCGTCTGCGGCAGGAAGTTGACCGCCGCCTCGGTCGCGCTCAGGCCCTGCTCGCCCAGCAGGGAGATCTGGTGGAACCCGAGCGCGGTGGCGAGCATCCCGGTCGCCCCGGCCCCCGCCGTGATCACCCAGAACAGCGGGGTGCGCAGCGCCCATCCGACCCCGGCGCGCGAACCGTCCCCCGGCGCTCCGGGCCGGTGCCGGACGGGCGGGCTGCCGCGCAGCCCGAAGACGGCGATCGGCAGCAGCACCACCCAGATCGCCACGCCCTGCGCCGTCCAGGCGGCCCGCCAGCCGAACTCGGCGATCAGATGCTCGGTGAGCACGGGCGTCAGCGAGATGCCCATGCCGCCGACCGCCGTGCTGATCCCGGAGGCGGTGCCCCGGCGGCGGTCGAACCAGAGCGCCACGGCCGTGGTGGCCACCAGGGTCAGCGCCCCCTGCCCGGCCAGCCGTACGGCGACGTACCCGAAAGTCAGGCCGACCAGGTCCGTCACCCACGACAGGCCGACCAGCACCGCGCCGAAACCGGCCGCGATGACGATCGCCAGCCGCCGCACACCCCACCGGTCCAGCGCCCGGCCGACCCACGGGAGGGCGGCCGCGCCCGTGAGGGTGCCGATCAGGTAGGCGGTGCTGATCTGGGTGCGGGTCAGGTGCAGGTCGTTGATCAGGGGGTCGACGAAGACCGACAGGCCGACGGTCTGCCCGGGGGCGGTCAGCGCGACGGCGGCCGTGGCGCTGACCAGGATGCGCCACTGCGAACGGCGGACCGATCCGGGAGGTGCGGAGCGCAGGCGGGCCAGGGCGGGCATGAGGTTGTACAGGGGTTCTCCCAGGGGGTTGAGGACCGAGCGAGCAAGCCGGGGTGCGCGGCTTCCGCCAGACTGGCCCAATCTAACCTTTCGTCATGTCACCGCCCGCGGCGACCGAGCAGGAAGGGGGCGGCTCCCCGGCTCCGCGGGGGGTGACGCGGCCGGCCAAGTCCCGGGTGGGCGGAGACCGAGCAGGGACGGCGCGGGGTGACGTGGCTGGTCAGGTCCGGGGTGGGCGGGGGTGGCGGGTATAGCGTGGGCTGCGTGATCACGCTTGATCTGAGCGGCAGGACCGCGCTGGTGACGGGCTCGACTCAGGGGATCGGGGCGGCCATCGCGCGCCGGCTCGCCGAGGCGGGGGCCCGGGTCGGGGTGAACGGGCGGCGTCCGGAGGCTGTCGAGAGCGCTGTGGGGGCGTTGGCGGCGGAGGCCGGGGGCGGGCGGTTCTTCGGGGTGCCGGGTGATCTGGCTACCGACGAGGGGGCGGCCGCCGTCACCGAGGTCGCGCCCGCGGTGGACATTCTGGTCAACAACCTGGGCATCTTCGGCGCGACCCCGGCTCTGGAGATCACCGACGCGGAGTGGCGGCGGTACTGGGAGGTCAACGTCCTGGCCGGGGTGCGGCTGATCCGCCACTACCTGCCGGGGATGATCGAGCGCGGCTGGGGCCGGGTGCTCAACATCGCCAGCGACTCGGCGATCGTGATCCCCGAGGAGATGATCCATTACGGCACGAGCAAGACCGCGCTGCTGGCGGTCTCGCGCGGGTTCGCCAAGCACGCGGCGGGCAGCGGCGTCACCGTGAACTCGGTCATCGCGGGCCCGACCCGCACGGGCGGGGTCGAGGAGTTCGTCTACCAGCTCGTGGACCGGTCGAAGCCGTGGGAGGAGGCGCAGCGGGAGTTCATGCGCGAGCACCGGCCGCTCTCGCTGCTCCAGCGGCTGATCGAGCCCGAGGAGATCGCGAACCTCGTGGTCTATCTGGCCTCGCCGCTGGCCTCGGCGACGACGGGCGCGGCGGTGCGGGTCGACGGCGGTTACGTCGACTCCATCGTCCCCTGATCCGTCCGGCCACGACTCCTCCAGGAATCATCGATAACGAGAAGCTGTTACCAGTGTTCCATATCACCGGAAACTGTGCGACGCTATCGGCGATAACACTCTCGTGGAGGAGTCATGGACCTGAGAACCAAGATCACGTTAGTCGCCGCCGTACTCGCGCTGGCCGCCTGCTCCCCGGCCCCCGCGGAGACGGCCGCGCCCACCGGCGGCACCGCCCCGGCGCAGGCGACCACGCCCACCGGCGGCGCCGCGGTCGCCCGGCTGGGCGAGCGGACCGAGCTGGTCACCGGGCTGAACGCGCCGTGGGGCCTGGCGTTCCTCCCGGACGGATCCGCGCTGATCTCCGAACGGCTGACGGGACGGATCCGGCACGTCCCGGCCGAGGGCGGGGACGCCCAGGTGGTCGGCGAGGTGCCCGGCGTCGAGACGAGCTCGGAGGGCGGCCTGCTCGGCCTGGCGGTCTCCCCTGATTTCCCGGAAGACCGGACGATCTTCGCGTACGTATCCGGAACCCCGACCAACCGGGTCGTCGCCCTGGAGATCGGCGAGGACTTCAGGTCGCTGCGGCCGGGCCGCGTCCTGATCGACGGCATCCAGACGGCGGACCGCCACCACGGCGGACGCCTCTACATCGACCCGGACGGCCATCTGTGGATCGGCACCGGCGACGCGTTCCTCCCGGAGAACGCCGCCGACGACGAGTCCCTGAACGGCAAGATCCTCCGCATCGGGCTCGACGGATCGATCCCCGACGGCAACCCGTCCGGCACCGCGATCTACTCCTCGGGGCACCGCAACGTCCAGGGCATCACCTCCGGCCCCGACGGCACCATGTACGCCTCCGAGCTCGGCCACCGCACCTGGGACGAGGTCAACGTGCTGCGGCCCGGGCGCGACTACGGGTGGCCCGAGACCGAGGGCGTCGCCGGCGACACCGGCGAGGCGCCGATCTTCACGATCCACCCCGACGACGCCTCCCCGTCCGGTATCGCCTACGCGCACGGCTCGCTCTGGATGGGGGCGCTCGGCGGGCAGCGGCTGTGGCAGCTGCCCGTGGACGGAGCCTCGCCGGCCGGCGAGCCCATCGAGCACTACAGAGGCGAGTACGGTCGCATCCGCACGGTCGAGGTCGCCCCGGACGGGGCGCTGTGGATCGTGACCTCCAACACCGACCGGGCGACCTGGGGCGGCACCGACCCCCGCCCGGGAGACGACCGGATCGTCCGGATCGAGCTCATTCCCGCCGGCTGAGCAGACCACGTGGCGGCACGGCGCCGCGATTCCCGAACTCCTGCGATATCGCAATTACGTATTAATTCGTACATTCTTCGCTATTCACTATTCGTCTGCTCCTCAGCCGGGCCGCGCGATAGCATCTCCACACTTCCGGGCCGGGGAAGGGGCAGCGTGAAGATATCCGTCTGGGTGGCCGGTCAGCGGGAGGCCCAGCGCTCGCTGATCAACGCTCTCATCAACAATACGGATCTGCGGGACGCGAATTTCGCTTTACATCCGGCTTCGCACACCTCCGATACGATGGGGCCGGATTTCGACGTCATCCAGCTCGTCGTCGACAGCGGATTCCAGATCGCCACCCTGGCGTTCGCCTTTCTCTGCTGGCGTCAGGAGCAGCCCCGGCCGGTGCGGCTGGTCGTCGACCTCGACGGCACCAGGAGGACCCTCGCCGACGAGGACCTGCGCGACCTGCCGTCCGCGCTGCGCGCGCTGAGCGGGCAGCCCGACCCGGCCAAGTCCCGCTGCGTCCTCGTCGGCGTCACCGACTACCCCCACCTGGGCGACCTGCCCGCTGTCGGGCAGAACTGCGCGGACCTGGCGAGCACGCTGACGGACCCGCGCATCTGGGGCGTGCCCCGGGACCACTGCCGGCAGGTCCTGAACCCCCGGACCCCGCGCGAGGTGCTGGACGCGGTGACGGCGGCGGCCGAGGCCGCCGAGGACACGCTGGTCGTCTACTTCGCCGGTCACGGGCTGTCCGCCTCCGGCGGCGAGGCCCTGCACCTGTGCCTGCCCGGCGCGGCCCCTCCCGGCACGGCGCCGGGCGAGCCGGCTGGGACGGTGGCCTGGAGCAGCGTGCGCTCGATCGTGCTCGCCAGCCCCGCCGCCCGCCGCGTGGTGATCCTCGACTGCTGCTACAGCGGCCTCGCGCTGGGCGAGCGCGATCCGTCGGCCAGCCTGCTGAAGTCGGTGAAGTCCGAGGGCGTCTACACCCTAACGTCCGCGACCGGCGACGGCCTGGCCCTGGCGCCGCGGACCGAGCCGCACACCGCGTTCACCGGCAGGCTCATCCACGTCCTGCGCTCCCCCGACGAACAGGCGGAGTTCCTGACCTTGGACGAGGTCTACCACCGGGTCCGCGACGCGCTCGGCCCCGGCCTGCCCGAGCCGCAGCGGGCGGGCCCCGCGCACCTCGGCACGCTGCCCTTCTTCCGGACCACCCGGCCCCCGGCCGCGCGGAGCACCGGCGGCGCACCACCCGAGGAGGGCGGGAAGGACGCCAGGTTCTGGCGGCGGCGCCCGTTCCTCGTGGGGAGCGGGCTGCTGCTGTCGGCCACGCTGCTGGCCACCGCGGTGTTCTGGCACGACTCCGGCCCGAAGGGCCCCTGCTCGCCGCACGCGATGCTCCTCGACTACTCCGACGATCTCGACAAGTCCGTGTACGAGGGCGCCGCGATCGGGGGGCTGTCGGCGATCGCCATGACCGGCAGGACGGAGGCCGTCGCCCTGACGGACAACGAGCCGGGCCGTCTCGTCCGCCTCTCACTGGGCGAGGGGGACGACCTCGACGTCGAGATCACCAGGATCACACCTTTGCTCCGCTCCGACGGCACCCCCTTCGGCCAGGACGAGATCGACGGCGAGGGCCTGGTCATCCAGCCGGGCCGGGCGCTGGTCTCCTCGGAGGTCGGGCCGTCGATCCTGGTGTTCGACACCTCGACCGGCAGGCAGACCGGTTCGCTGCCGGTGCCGCCCCCGTTCCGCGAGCGGTCCGGGAACACCGCGGTCAAGAACGAGACGCTCGAGTCGCTGTCCGTCACGCCGAAGGGGGACCACCTCTACACCGGCCTGGAGAACCCGCTGCCGCGCGACGGCGTCTACCAGGGCGGCAACCTCCTCCGCATCCTGCGCTACTCGGCCGCGGCCGGTCAGACCTTCACAGCGGACGCCCAGTACGCCTACAAGTCCGACAACGGCCTGGTCCTCACCGAGATCGTGGCGCTGGACACCGGCAGGCTGCTCACGCTCGAACGCGGCCACGTCAAGGGGGTGGGGAACACCGCCCGCATCTACCAGACGACCCTCACCAAGCACTGGGACCTGTCCTGGAAGGGGTCGCTGCGCAACGAGCCGAAGGAGTCCTTCGCGAAGAAGACTCTCCTCGTCGACCTCGGCGACTGCCCGCCGTCGGGCGCCCGGGCCCCTCAGCCGCAGTACAACCCGCTGCTGGACAACATCGAGGGGATGACCCTCGGCCCCATGCTGCCCGACGGGCACCGGGCCCTCTACCTCGTCTCGGACGACAATCTCTCGGCAGATCAGACGACCCGGGTGTACAAGCTCGACGTCCGCCTGCACGACGACGGGACCTGACCCCTACCGGCGGGAGCGGCGGAACTCGCCCGGGGTCCGGCCGTACCACTGCTTGAACGCGAGGTGGAAGCCGACCGCGGACCCGTAGCCCACGCGCCGGGCGACGGTCTCGCAGGGCAGCGACGTGGCGGCGAGGAGCCGGGCGGCCTCCTGCATGCGGCGGGCCGTCAGGTGCCGCATCGGCGGCTCCCCCACCAGGTGGCGGAAGGCGGCCGCGAACGCCGACCGGGACATCCCCGCCTCCGCCGCCAGCGCCGGGAGCGTCCACGGCTCGGCGAAGCGGGTGTGGATCGCCAGCAGGGCGGGCGCGAGGGCCGGGTGCCGCAGGGCGGGCAGCACCGGTTCGCCGTCCGGCGAGGCCAGCGCGGCACGGAGCGCCAGCACGTACGCCAGTTCGAAGCCGCGCAGCGCCACCAGCGCCCGCCCCGGCCCGGCCAGGTCCCACTCCTCGGCCAGGCGGGCGAGCGTCCCGCCCAGCAGCGGCTCTCCGGCCACCACGGCCGCGGGCAGCACGATCACGGGCGGCAGCGCCCGGTACAGCGGGGCGGCGGCGGAGGCGTCGTAGTGCAGCCCGCCGCAGAGCAGGGTGGTGGCCGGTCCCGGCCCGTCGATGCGGACGGCGCCGGCGGCGCCGGGCTCCCTCGCCGGGAGCAGCCGGGCCAGCGGGATCGTCCCCCGGCCCGGGGCGTCGGCGAGGGTATGGGCGCTGCCGTGCGGGAACACGGCCAGGTCGCCCGCCGCCAGCCGTACGGTCCGGTCCGGCAGCTCGATGAGGCAGGCGCCCTCCTGGACGTAGTGCAGCAGCGCGCAGTCCTCCCGCTCCCCCGCCACGCCCCACGGCGCGCGGGCGGTCCAGCGGCTGTGGAAGACGCCTTGGAGCCGGAGCGGGGCGAGCAGTTCGCTCAGCAGGTCACCTGTCACGGACGATCCCTTAAGAAGGAGAGATTTCCCTTTATCGAACGTATCGGGCCGTCCGGGTTGACTCGCCGCATGCGATTTCTGGTGTTCGGCGCCGCGGGCGCTCAGGGCGGCGCGGTCGCGCGCACGCTGGCGGAGAGCGGGTACGAGGTGCGCGGGTTCGTCCGTACGGGGAAGGCGCCGCGAGGGGTGGAGCCGTTCCGCGGCGACCTGGGCGACGCCGCGCGGGTGAAGGAGGCGTTCGCCGGGGTGACTCATGCGTCGGTGGTGCTGCCGATGGTGTACGAGCCGGAGACGGTGGCGGCGTTCACCCGTCACGTGATCTCGGGGGCGCGGGCGGCGGGGGTGCGGCGGCTGGTGTTCAACACCGGCAACCGGCTGCCGGACCACGAGACCGGGGTGGCGGCGTTCGACACCCGGCGGGCGGCGGTGCGCGCGCTGCGGGCGTCCGGGCTGCCGGTCGTGGTCCTGCGCCCGGCCCTCTACCTGGAGAACCTGCTGGCGCCCGGGGTGATGGCGGACGGCGTCCTGCGTTACCCGCTCCCCGCCGCCCTGCCGGTCGCCTGGCTCACCCACACCGACCTGGCCGCCCTCACGGCCGCAGCACTCACCGGCTTCGCCGACAAGCTGGACAAGAACCGCCCGGCGGCGCCCACCGGGGACGGGCCTGGCTGCGTGGTGGACGCGGGCGGTCCTTCGGCGTTGACCGGGCCGGAGGTGGCCGCGGTGTTCGGGCTGCGGTACGAGGAGCAGGATGTGGATGCGTTCGAGGCGGGGCTGGCGGGCGTGGTGGACGCGGTGACGGCGGGCGAGGTGGCTGCCACGTACCGGTGGATCGCCTCTGCGGCGCCGCCCTCTCTGCTCGGGACGGGCCCGTCGCTCGGGGTCCGGCTGACGACGGTGGCGGCGTGGGCGGGGCACCGATGATCGGGACTGAGATCGTACGGCATCACCGGGTCATCGAGCGGTGGCTGGCGGGGACGGCGGCGCGCGAGGAGTTCGCCCGGTTCGCCGGGGCGCACGGGCCCGGCTTCTCGATGGTGACGCCGGACGGGCGGTCGCTGGGGCGCGAGCGGATGCTGGCCGCGGTGGAGGCGGCGTACGGGAGCGTGCCGGGGCTGGTCATCGAGATCCGCCATGTGCGCGTCGTAGCCGCCTCAGGGCCTCTGGTCGTGGCCGCGTACGAGGAATGGCACGGCGGGCGCGGACGGGCGTCGACCGCGGTGCTGCGGATGGACGGAGAGACGCCCTCCTGGCTCCACCTGCACGAGACGTGGCTGCCCTGAACGGCCCGCCCCAGCAGCAGGCCGCGGGTGCTGGACCTCGGCGGGGGTGGCGGTGTTCTGGCTGCCGGTGGTGTTCGGTGTGGCGGGCATTCTGCTGGGCGTCGCGGTGCACGTCCGGGGCGAGGCGATGGGGAGGTGGGCGGCGGCGGGCGCGGCGGCCGGGATGGCCGTGGGAGCCGTGCTCGGGGCGCTGGTGGGGACATGAGATCCTGGGCGGATGTTGCCTCCCATCGACGAGCTCCGCGACCTGGTGACCGCCCGCCTGCGGGCCTTCGACCGGCGTGAGGTGCCGCCCGCCGAGGGGATCCGCCGGGCCGCCGTGACGATCTGCGTGCTGGAGGACGAGCGGCGCGACCCGTACACGATCGTGATCAAGCGGGCGCCGCGCGGCCGGAACCCGGGGCAGTGGGCGCTGCCCGGCGGGCGGCTGGACGACGGCGAGGGGCCGGTGGAGGCGGCGCTGCGGGAGCTGGAGGAGGAGACGGCGGTCAGCGGGGTGACCGTGGCGGGGCTGCTGGACGACTTCGTGACCGACTCCGGGTTCGTGATCACGCCGGTGGTGGCGTTCGGCGGGGCGCAGCGGCCGGTGCCCGACCCGCGGGAGGTGGCGTCGGTGCACGAGGTGCCGCTGGAGTGGCTGCTGGCTCCGGGGGTGCCGCGCTGGCGGGAGGGGCTGCTGCAGATGCCGCTGGGGCCGTCCATCCTCATCCACGCGCCGACGGGGGCGTTGCTGTGGCAGTTCGCGGAGGTGGCGCTGCGGGGGCGGGAGCAGCGGGTGCACGACGTGGCCCAGCCACACTGGACGAGGACGTGAGCGAGGTTTTTTCGCGGTTCCGCGACCGCAGGCCAGGGCCGTCATCCGGGCACATCGTGACCGAATCTTGGGGCCGGGTGGAATACGTCCGGCCGGATGTCCGTTAGCATCGAGTGGCCGATGTGGTCTGTGTCCCCCGGGCCGCAAATTACCGCCTTCACGGAATACCGTTCGGCTGGAGCCGTGTTGTGCATCTCGCCGAGGAGGCGACCGCCACATCGGCCTTAACGCTTGACCGCGCCCCGTCCACGGACGGGGCGCGGGCGCGTCTAGGGTGAATGGCCGGACCGATCACCTCCTGGGGAGCCGAGTTGCTGTATAACGTGGTCAAGTTCGCCGCGGTGCCGCTCACCCACGCCATGTGCAGGCCGCACCTGTCGGGGGCCGCCCACGTTCCGCGCACCGGCCCGGCGATCCTGGCCGCCAACCACCTCTCGGTGATCGACTCGTTCCTGCTGCCCGCGCTGCTCCCCCGCCATGTCACGTTCGCCGCCAAGACCGAGTACTTCTCCGGCAACCCGGTCTCCGGCTGGTTCATGCGGCTGGGCGGCAGCCTGCCGACCGACCGCGAGAGCGCCCGGGCCGCCCAGGAGATGCTCGACGCCGCCGCGGCGCTGCTGGAGCGCGGCGAGCTGTTCGGCATCCACCCGGAGGGCACCCGATCCCCCGACGGCCGCCTCTACCGCGGCAAGGTCGGCGTCGCCTGGCTGACCCTCAAGACCGGCGCCCCGGTGCTGCCGGTGGCGCTCAGCGGCACCGACAAGGTGATGCCGTTCGGCGCCAAGGTGCCCCGCCCGGCCCAGGTCGGCATCCGGATCGGCGAGCCGATGCGGTTCGAGGGCGACCATCGCAACGCCCGCGACCGGAGGCGGGTGACCGACGAGGTCATGGCCGCCATCCAGCGGCTCTCCGGGCAGGA
Source organism: Nonomuraea sp. NPDC049649 (assembly GCF_040675175.1). NCBI lineage: Bacteria > Bacillati > Actinomycetota > Actinomycetes > Streptosporangiales > Streptosporangiaceae > Nonomuraea > Nonomuraea sp. NPDC049649. The sequence goes on along the minus strand of NZ_JBFAOH010000007.1, from coordinate 190,926 downwards.
GTACGTCCCGGAATACGCTTCCGGTCACAAAGCCACCAATGGCACATCGTGAACCGGCTTCGCTAAGCTCGGTCCTCTGTCGACGGTCAGGGGGCTGACAGTGGCGCGTACGCGCACCATCGTGATCGGGTCCGTCGTCACCGTGCTGGCGGTGGGGGCCGCCGCCGGTGGCGCCTACTACGTCCTGCACACCCGCGGCACGCCCGCGGAGACGGCGCAGCGGTTCACCGCCGCATGGGAGGCCGGCGACCAGGCGCGGATGCGCGCCGAACTGGCCGCCCCGGCCGACCTCGGCCTCTACGGGCGGCTCCGCGAGAAGCTCGGCGTCGAGTCCACCGAGGTGACACTCGGCCGGCCGCGCGAGGGCGACGGCCAGGCCACCGTCCCCTACACGGCCACCCACCGGCTGAAGAACCTCGGCGAGTGGACGTACGAAGGAGAGCTCAAGCTCAAGGTCGCCGACCGCCACTGGAAGGTCGACTGGAGCCCCGCCGCGCTGCACCCCAAGGTGACCGCGGCGGCGGAGTTCTCGCTCAAGAAGACCTGGCCCGAGCGGGCCTCGATCGTCGACGCCCACGGCAACCGCATCGACACCGGCCAGGTCGGCGGCTCGGTGCAGCAGCTCGTCGGCTTCCTCGACAAGGCCACCGCCAAGGACGTCAAGCGGCTCGGCCCCGCCTACGAGCCGGGGCAGGCGATCGGGCGCGGCGGGCTGCAGGAGACGTTCGAGAAGCGCCTGGCCGGCACGCCGACGACCGAGATCAAGGCCGGCGACACCACGCTGGAGACGATCGAGGGCGAGGAAGGCGAGTCGCTGACCACCTCCCTCGACCCCCAGGTGCAGGACGCCGCGGTCACCGCGGTCAAGGACCTCGACAAGCCCGCCTCGCTGGTGGCGATCAAGCCCGCCACCGGGGAGATCCTTGGGGTGGTCAACAACCGGGGCGGGTTCAACCGGGCCATCGACGGCCGCTACCCGCCCGGGTCGACGTTCAAGGCGGTCACCGCGGTCGGGCTGCTGGCCGAGGGGCTGAAGCCGGGCGACACCGTGAACTGCCCCAAGTACGCCACCGTGGGCGGGCTGCGCATCCGCAACTCCGAACGGGCCGCCTACGGCCGGGTGTCGTTCCTCGACGCGTTCGCGTACTCCTGCAACACCTCCTTCGCCCCGCTCGCGCAGCAGCGGCTCGGCGCCGACAAGCTGCTGGAGGCCGCCGAGCTGGTCGGCTTCAACACCGCGCTCGACATCGGCCTGCCCGCCACCGAGGCCAGCTTCCCCAAGGCGGAGTCGGACGCCGAGCTGGCGGCCGAGTCGTTCGGCCAGGCCCGCATCACGGCCAGCCCGCTGTCGATGGCGTCCGTGGCCGCCGCGCTCGCCGACGGCACCTGGCGGCCGCCCACGCTGGTGCCCGAGGCGGAGCAGAAGGTCGAGCCGCGCCCGCTGCCCGACGGGGTGACCGAGCACATGCGCAAGCTGATGGCGGCCGTCGTCACCAAGGGCACCGCCAAGGACGCCGGCCTCCCCGCGGGCACCCACGGCAAGACGGGGACGGCCGAGTACGGCACCGGGCCGAAGCTCGACTCCCACGCCTGGTTCATCGGGTTCAAGGACGATGTGGCGTTCGCGGTGGTGGTGGAGGGCGGCGGCGGTGGCGGCTCGGTCGCCGCGCCGGTGGCCGCCGCCTTCCTGCGCGCGCTGCCGTCTTCCCGCTGACGGCTTCTTGGGGCGGTCTTCCCGTTGACGGCTTTCGCGGGCCGTCTTCCCGCTACAGCTTTCTTCTCGCTGACGGCCCGTCTTCTCGCTGAGGGCTGTCGGCAGGCCGTCCTGGCTCGTTTCGTACGCGTCACCGACGGTTTGTTCCGTACGCACGACAAGCCCCGCTTGTGTTCACGGGCGGGGCTGAAAAGTCTCGGGCGGGGTGGTGGGGTCAGGCGGCGGCTAGGGCGAGGGCGGTGGCGGCTCCCTCGCGGAGGACGAGGATCAGGAGCGTGGCGACGAGCGTGGCGATCAGGAACCAGCTGATCACGATGATGGCGGTCGAGCGGCGGGACTCGCGTCCGCTCGCCGATCTCTCCTCGCTGCGGCGCGCGCGCTCGTTGAACGACTCCAGCCGGGCGACGAGGCGCGGATCGTCATCGACGAGGTGCTGCTCGATCTGGGCGAGCATCCGCTCTTCGTCCTGCGACCAGGCCATGGATGCACCTCCGGAACGCAAGCTCTGTGCGGGATTCCTGCCCAACCATGAAGATCGTTAGCCTCCGGCCGACCAGGTAATTGCGATCTCTTGCCGTTTGCGATCACAGTCGAAAATCTGTTCTAATCAAGCCATGCGCTGGGACAACCTGCGCCTGGCCGGCGACGGGCAGGACGATCGGGCCACGCCGCTCTTCGCCCGCGGCGCGGTCGCCCGCACCTTCGACACCCCGGGGTTCCGGGGCATGACGTTCTACGAGATCCAGGCGCGTTCGATCATCAACCGGGTTCCGGCCGCCAGCCGGGTGCCGTTCGAATACACCATCAACCCGTACCGCGGCTGCGGCCACCGGTGCGTCTACTGCTTCGCGCGCAAGACCCACGAATACCTCGACCTCGACGCCGGGGCCGACTTCGACTCAAAGATCGTGGTGAAGGTCAACGCCGCCGAGCTGGCCCGCAAGGAGCTGGCCTCGCCGCGCTGGCGCGGGCAGCACATCGCGATGGGCACCAACGTCGACTGCTACCAGCGCGCCGAGGGCCGCTACGGGCTGATGCGCGGCGTCCTGGCGGCGCTGCGCGACGCCGCCAACCCGTTCTCGATCCTCACCAAGGGCACGCTGATCCTGCGCGACCTCGACCTGCTCACCGAGGCCGCCGACCGCGCCGACGTGAGCGCCGCCGTCTCCGTCGGCTTCGTCGACTCCGAGGTGTGGCGCTCGGTAGAGCCGGGCACCCCCGACCCCCGCCGCCGCCTGGAGGCATGCGCGACGCTCAACGACAACGGCATCGGCTGCAGCGTCCTGATGGCCCCGGTGCTGCCCTACCTCACCGACTCCCCCGCCCAGCTGGAGCGCACGGTCAAGGAGATCGCCGCCGCGGGCGCGACCCACCTGTCCCCCATCGTGCTCCACCTGCGCCCGGGCGCCCGCGAGTGGTGGCTGGCCTGGCTCTCCCGCGAGCACCCCCGCCTCGTCCCGCGCTACCTGGAGCTGTACGGCCGCGGCGCCTACGCCCCCAAGGCCTACCAGGAGCGCATCACGGCCCAGATCCGAGAACTCGCCGCCCGCCACGGCATCGGCCGCGCCTCCCCCGCCCGCGCCCGCCGCGTCCCGCCCCCGCAACCCCCGCAGCCACAGCAACTCACCCTCCTGTGAAGGTGTTTTCAGGCGTCTGGGGGGACGAGCTTTCCGCGTTCTGACTCGTACGAAGGCGACGGCGTATCGGCAGACGGCCCGCTCCGAGTCTGGGAGCCGCACCAAAGTAGCGGTGAGTTGGTTACAGCGCCTGATGCCCTGCGGGCCCGACGGGGCATGAATTCCGGGTTGCTGATCCGTACGAACTAGATCACCCATCAGCTCAGCCTTCTCGACAACCTCTCGGGCCTTCACGGAAACACTCCCGCGCCCAGACTCCCCGCTGCCCGACCCATCGGTATTCCACGACGCCCCGCCTGGCCGCCTCACCACCGAACTTCACCAAGCCGGGACGGCCGGGGTTGCAGGGCCCATCGGACACGACACCCTCTGTTCTGGGCCGCCGGACACCCCACAGAGCAAGACTCCCGCCATCCCCGTCCCTCAGCGACCGACCCACGGACTTCCACGCGCGCTCTCGCCGACTCGCCTGCTGGTGCTAGCGGTGCGCTGACTGATGGGCGGGGCGGGCGTTCCCCCGTTCTGCAGCCGCGCCAAGGTGAGGCGGGTCGGGAGACAGCCCGTAGGCCGCTGGGTCGGGTGGGGTGGGAGCTTTCCGGGTTCTGGACTCGCACCAAAGTGATGGTATGTCGCGTTTTGGTGGTGAAGGGGTATTACGGGGTTAGTGCGCTAAATGAGGTGCGCTGTCCGTACAGGGGGGACACCATGTCCGACATGAAGAAGAAGCCCAATGCCAAGTCCGGCAAGGCGAAGAAGCAGGCGATGAAGGCCAATCGCCAGGAAAAGGAAATGAAGAAGGAAGCCGATAGGCAGCCTGAAGAGATGTAACCGGTTGTAGATCCGGGCAGCCGGGGGCACCGTCCCCGGCTGTCTGCCCATTTCTGTCCTGAAATAGCTGGACATGGCCAGGCAACGTTACCCACCCCCTGGGGCGTCTAAAGATCATAGGAGTGGATAGCGCCACGGGGATGGACGGTGCACACCGCTCGTAAGCGGCAGGGCGTGTGGCGGGGGTCGTTCCCGGGCCGCCTGCTCTGCCTGTCATGGACGTTGTCGATCGGCAGGGGGACGTTTCAGGTGCGGACATTCGCGCGTAAAGGCAGATCAGCGCTGGCTCGGCTGTACCGGGGCCACGACCGGCGCAGGGCGCGCAAGGCACCCCCGCCGTCGACGCGGGACATCAAGATCCTGCTGCTGCACGCCAACGGCATGGGCGGCACCATCCGGACCGTGTTCACCCTGGCCGGTCACCTGGCCGACCGGCACGACGTGGAGATCGTGTCGGTCCTGCGGGAGGCCGAGGAGCCGTTCTTCCCGCTGGACCCGCGGGTGCGGGTGCGCTATCTGGACGACCGGCTCGCCCCGGGCCCCAACCCGATGCGGGCGATGCTGTCGAAGCTGCCGAGCAGGCTCATCCCGCGGGAGGAGACGGCCTACCACCGGTTCAGCTTATGGACGGATCTGCTGCTGGCCCGGTTCGTCCGCTCGCTCGACACCGGCGTGCTCATGGCCACCAGGCCGGGGCTGAACCTGGTGGCCGCCCAGCTCGCGCCGCCCAGCGTGATCACGGTCGGGCAGGAGCACGTGGGGCTCCAGGGCAAGCCGGACCGGCTCCGGGAGCTGATCAAGTGGCGCTACCGCCGCCTGGACGCGCTCGTCACGCTCACCAAGGCGGACCTCGCCGACTACCGGGACGCGCTGCCCAAGGGGCCCGGGAAGCTGCTGCGCATCCCGAACGCGGTCCCGCCCATGAACGGAGGCGTGGCCGACCCCGGCGCCAAGGTGGCGGTCGCGATGGGCCGGATGACGAAGCTGAAGGGGTTCCACCGCCTGATCAGGGCCTGGGAGCAGGTGGCCGCGGCGCACCCCGGCTGGACGCTGCGGATCTTCGGCGCCGGCCCGCAGGAGGAGAGCCTGCGCGAGCAGGTCGCCGAGGCGGGCCTGGAGGGCACGGTCGAGCTGCCCGGCAAGACCGCCGACATCGGCGCCGAGCTGGAGAAGGCCTCCATCCATGTGATGAGCTCGCGCCACGAGGGCTTCTCCCTGACCATCCTGGAGGCGATGGCCAAGGGAGTGGCGATCGTCTCGTTCAACAGCCCGCACGGCCCCAAGGAGATGATCACCGACGGGGTCGACGGGCTGCTGGTCAAGCCGCGCACCGAGGACAACCTGGCGGCGGCGATCATCCAGGTGATCGAGGACGAGCCGCTCCGCCGCAGGCTGGCCGCCGGCGGCCGGGAGACGGCCAGGCGTTACGACATCGCCGCGATCGGCGCCCGCTGGGAGGCGCTGCTGGAGGAGCTGCTGGCGCGGCGCACCCGCGTCACACCTCCGACCCCGACAGCTCAACCGGCTCGGCGATGACGTCGACCAGCGCGCCGTTGCGGTAGACGGTGATCGGCAGCGGCCGCCCGATGGCGTCGGCGAACATCAGCCGCTGCAGGCTCCCCGCGTCGTCCACCGGGCTCCGGCCCGCGCTGAGCACCAGGTCGCCGGCGCGCAGCCCGGCCCGGTCGGCGGGCGAGCCGGCGATCACCTCCACCACCCGCAGCGCCGCGTCCCGGCCGGTGCTCCGCCGCAGCGGCGGGGGCAGCGGCGCCGGCGAGGTGACCAGCCCCAGGAACGCCCGGCGCACCCGGCCGTCGCGGATCAGCGCGGCGACGATGTCCCGCGTGGTGCCGTTGACCGGCACCGCCAGCCCGACGCCGACGCCGGCCACCGCGGTGCTCACGCCGACCACCCGCGCTTGGGAGTCGGCCAGCGCCCCGCCGGAGTTGCCGGGGTTGAGCGCCGCGTCGGTCTGGATCACGTCCTCGATGAGCCGTACGGACGAGCCGCTGCGGGCGGGCAGCGACCGGCCGAGCCCCGAGACCACGCCGGCCGTCACCGAACCGGCGAGCCCGAGCGGGTTGCCGACGGCCACCACGAGCTGACCGACCACCAGCTCGCCGGCCTCGCCGAGCTCGGCGGGCTGGGGGGCGGGCACCTCGGAGCGGAGCACGGCCAGGTCGGAGAGCGGGTCGCGGCCCACCACGGTGAACGGGCCGGAGGTGCCGTCGGCGTAGGCCACGGTGCCGGACCGGGCCGACCCGACCACGTGCGCGTTCGTCAGCAGGAACCCGTCGTGGGTGAACACCACGGCCGAGCCGCTGCCGCGCCCGGCGCGCACCGCGGCGACCTTGGGCAGCAGCGCGGCGGCCACCGAGGAGACGATCTGCGAGTAGGAGTCCACGGGCGCCTCCCCGGCGTTGCGGGCCGTTGATGTGATTACATCATTACCCATCAAGCCGGGCAACGCTCACAAGGAGATCCAGTCGGTCACCACGTTGGTGCCGCTGCTCGGCCGGCACTGCAGCCGGAACGCCTGCGACGGCGGCGGCCGGAACACGAAACACCCCGACTCGTCGATCGCCGACTCCACCACCGCCCCGGTGACCAGGTGGGTGTAGGCGACGCCCGGCCGGGCGGGCACGACCTGCCCCAGCAGCGCCTCCCGGCCGACCTCCAGCTCGATCGTCACCTCGCCGGTGGCGAAGATGAGCGCCCGCAGCGGCACGTGCTCCGGGCCCCGGGTCGGCGACAGCTCTGCGTGCTCAGCCACGGAGTCGTAGGTCAGCGACGCCAGCTCGGCGTCGATGTCGTGCCAGGTGAAGATCGCCTTCCCGGCCACCACGAACTCGGGCGGCACCTCGCGGGCCGCCTCATCGGCCCGTCTGAGCGCGGCGAGCAACCTGTCGTCGTCCGTCCACCACGGCCTGGCCATGCCTCTCGCCTTCTCCCTGCGTCTCCCGTTCGGACCTGATCAGGGCGGCCACCGACGGGGTGCGGCGCAGCTTGGCCAGGCACCGCGCCCGCGTCGGCCCGATCGCTCCGACGGGCATCGACAGCTTCGCGCCGATCTCCGCGTACGAGACGGGCGGCTCGCGCATCAGCATCGCCAGCAACTCCCGGCAGCGCCCCCCGAGCTGCCGTAACCCCGCCATGAGCGCCGCGTTCCGCTCGGCGTCGAGCAGATCCCGGTCGGGCGCGGGCGCGTGCTCGTCCGCCAGCGCCTCCTGGTCGAGCCGCAGGCCGAGGCGCTGCCGCCGCTCGGCGCCGTGGGCGCACCGCAGGCACTCGCGCCGGGTCGCGGTGGCCAGCCAGCCGGGCAGCGCCGCCGGTTCACGCAGCCTCGGCAACTGTTCGACCAGGGACAGCCACACCGTCTGGCCCACGTCGTCGGCGTCGGCCCGGCTCAGCCGGAAGGCCACGCAGATCGACCAGACCAGGGGCGCGTAACGCTCGACGATCTCGTCCCAGGCCGCCTTGTCACCGGCCCTCGCCCTCGTCACCAGGGCGACGACCGATGGATCGTCTCGCATGTCCGTGTGCTCCTCTCCGGGCCCGGCCCACCCCGTCAGGGTGAACGCGTATGCGCGGTGCGTCCAGGTGTGACGCTGCATCGGACGGTGCGAGCAGTAAAGGGGCATGACGTCTCTTCGCTACTCGGTGACGGCGGTCACCCTGACGGAGCGGCCGGACCGCGCTTCTGATACACCGGCCGCCCTCTGTAAGGAATGTCACCCGTATCAAATCGGCGCCGCCGTACTCCTACAGGCGGAAGCACCCGCCCGCCAGGCGAGGGGCGGACACCGGGAGCACCGGCGCGGGCACGGGGGCCCCGCGCCCGGTGGTCCGCGGCGGCGGCGCGGGCGCCGTCAGGGCTGCCCGCACGGGAACAGCGCCCGCCCCACCCCGGGCAGGTCCTGCGCCGAGGCGAGCACGGCCGCCTTGGCGTCCTGCGCCGTCTCTCCCGTGCGCGCCATCCGGTCCGCGATCAGCCCGGCGACCAGCGGCGCCGCGAACGAGGTGCCGTCCCAGCGGGCCATCCCGGCGAAGTTCTGCACGGCGGGCCGCTTCGGCGGCTCCTGGTAGGTGTACTCGCCGGTGGCGTAGGCGTTCACGTGACCTTCGCCGAGCGCGTACACGTCCACCCAGGGGCCGTGGTTGCTGAACCAGGCCCGGTGCGCCTGGTCGGGGCCGAGCGCCCCCACCGACACCGTCCAGTCGTAGGCGGCCGGGTAGAACGGCCGGTCGGTGGCGTCGTTGCCGGCCGCGGCGACCAGCACCACGTCCGGGTGCGCCTGCTGGAACAGCTCGAACCCGAGCGACGACCAGTTGCCGCGGGTGTAGGTGCCGGCCGACAGGTTGACCACGTCGGGCGCGGGCGAACGGTTGACCAGCTCCTCCAGCTTGGCGATCATCACGTCCTCCAGCTCGGCGCCGGAGGCGGTGAAGTGGTCGGCGACGGTCACGCTCGCCGTGGGCGCCTGGCACTTGGCCACCCCCGCCACGAACGTGCCGTGCCCGCGGAAGGCGGGGATGCGCGGCAGCCCGCTGACCGGCGAGGGCGGGCCCAGCGGCTCGGGGTCGCCGCCGACGCCGCTCAGCCAGGGGTACGAGGCCGGGTCGAGCTGCAGCCAGCCGGTGTCGCACACGCCGATGGTCACCTCGCGCACGGTCTCTCCCGCCTCGCAGGGCGGCGGCCACGGCACGGCGGGGTCGCCTGTCGGCACCTCCGGCTCGGTGCCGGGGCACAGCCGGGAGATGTGCAGGACGTGCACGGGTGAGGCGATGGGCGCCTCCCCCCGGCCGGCCGGGCCGCCGAGCCGCGCCTCGATCCTGGCCAGCGCCTCCTGGACGGTCATCGCGCCGCCCGCGACCCGGTCCAGCGACAGCACCGCCAGCTCGCCGCCGCCGCGCCGGTCGAGCCGCTCCAGCCCGTCCGGCAGCGCCGCCGCGATCCGCCCGACGTCGCCGCGGCGCGCCAGCAGGCGGCCCTCCTCGTACAGGTAGTCGACCTCGCCCGCGGGAGTGTAGGCCACCGCCACCTCGGTTCCCCGCCGGGCGAAGGCATCCTTGATGATCCGGAACTGAGCGTCGAACACCGCGTCCATGTATCAGGCCTCTTCCCAGGCGTCGCGTGGTGGCTCTGGCGTTTCCCCCTCCTATATCGGCGCGGAGTTGCGGGTGATACAGGCGAATATCTGCGCCCACATCACCCATGGTCGCGCTCCTCTCACCGTTGCGGGGTGAGTATCCGCGCGCGGTTGCGGGTGATACATACACGGGAGTATCTGCGCGGGCTTGCGGGTGACGGGTGAGCGTCGGCGCGGGTGAGTATCGGCGAGGGCCTGCGGCTGATACAGGTGACTGTCGGCGCGGGCTTGCGGGTGGGACAGGTGAGCGTTCAAAGTCGGAACATGCCGGACCCCGCCCCCTCCCGGCCGGACGCGCCCGGCCTGCTGCCCCTGGCCCTGTCGCGCCCGCACGAGGCGCTGGGCCGGGCCCGTGACCTGCTCACCGCCGGGGCGCCGCCGCTGGAGGCGTCCTTCGCCCACCAGGCCATCGGGATCGTGCTGCGCGAGTTCGGCGACATCGACGCGGCGGTCGAGGAACTGGAGACGGCCCGCCGCCTGGCCCGCCGGTCCGGTTCGGCGGAGCGGGAGGCCGACGTGCGGGCGACGCTGGGTGTCGCGCTCGCCTTCGCGGGCCGTACGACCGCGGCACGGAACACGCTCAACGCGGCCGTCCGCCAGTCCACCGGCCATCTGCACGGGCGGATCCTGCTGCGCCGGGGCGGTGTGCTGGCCACGCTGGGCCACCACCGTGACGCGCTGGCCGACCTCAACAGCGCCGTCACCGTACTGCGGGCCGCCGCCGACCCCGTCTGGGAGGCCCGCGCCCGCACCGAGCGCGCCGCCTGCGACCTCGCCCTCGGCGGCGTGACCAGGGCCGCCACCGACCTGAGCAGGGCCGAGGAGCTGTTCAACGCGACCGGCCAGGAGCTGGAGTCGGCCGACGCGATCGTGCACCGCGGCGTGCTGGCCTTGCGCATCGGCGACCTGCCGGCCGCGCTCGCCTGCTTCGACCAGGCCGCCGAGCGGTTCGGCGAGCTCGGCCTGCCCGACCCCAACCTCGCCATCCAGCGCTGCGCCGCCCTGCTCGCCGCCGGCCTGCCGTACGACGCCCTGGAGGAGGCGCACACCGCGCTGCACCGTCTCGAACGCACCCACGGCCAGGCCACCAAGAGAGCCGAACTGGAACTGACCGCCGCAGCCTGTGCCTTGGCCGCAGGTCAGAGCACCGCCGCGTTACACCACGCCACCCGCGCCGCCGACCTCTTCGGCCGCCAGCGCCGCCGCTGGTGGCGCGCCCACGCCACATTCATGATGGTCCGCGCCCAGGCCGCCCGACCACCCCACCTCCAGCACGACCCCGAACACGGCCAGGCCAGAGCGGAACCCCGCGACCCCGACAACGAACATGACGGTGCGGGATCTCGTCCAGGCACCGGGCGCGCTCGGACGTCAGGCGATGACGGGCTTCCCGAATCGGAACGTGGGGGCGGGTTGCTGCGGGAGGCGCGGCGGTGCGCCCGGGAGCTCGCCTCGCTGTCCTCGCCGGATCTGCCGCTGGCCCACCTCATCGCCGGGCGGCTGGCACTGGAGCTGGGCCGTACAAGCGCGGCACGTACACATCTGACCGCCGCCGCCCGGGGCCGCCGCCACGGCCCGGCGCTGTCGCGGGCGGTGGCCTGGCTCGCCGAGGCGTTACGCGCCGAGGCCGACCACGACGGGACCAGGCTGATGCGGGCGTGCAGGCGCGGCCTGGACGTGCTCGACCAGCACCGCGCCACGCTCGGCTCCAGCGAGCTGCGCGCCCAGGCCAGCGCGCACGGCGCCGAACTGGCCGCGCTCGGCCAGCGCCACGCCCTGCGCCTGGACCGTCCCCGCCTGCTGCTGGCCTGGAGCGAACGCTGGCGGGCCACCGCGCTCGCCGTTCCCCCCGTACGACCGCACGAAGACGAGCGCCTGCGGGCGGACCTGGCCGCGATCCGCGCCGTCACCGACCGGCTGGCGCGGGCCCGCGCGCGGGGACTGCCCACCGCGCACCTCACCGCCGAGCAGCTGCGGCTGGAGCGCGCCGCCCGCTCCCGCGCCCTGCACGCCCGCGGCCACGACAAGGGCGCCACCGGCTGCGACGTGCCGGCGCTCCTGGCCGAGCTGGGCGAAGACCGCCTGCTGGAGCTGGTCGACGTGGACGGCCGGCTGCACGTCCTGGTCTGCGGTTCCGGCCGGGTGCGCCGCTACCCCGCGGGTGAGACCGCGCAGGCCGCCCGCCACCTCGACATCGCCCGTTTCGGCCTGTCCCGGCTGACGCACGGCCGTTCCGCGCTCAGCCCCGCCGACCTGCTCGCCCAGGCGGAGAGGAGCGGCCGCGCGCTGGAGGAGACGCTGCTGGGCGAGGCCGCCCGCCATCTCGGCGGCGGCGAGGTGGTGATCGTCCCGCCGGGCCGGCTGCACGCGGTGCCGTGGGCGCTGCTGCCGAGCCTGCGTGACCGCGCGGTGAGCGTCGCCCCCTCGGCCGGCACGTGGCTGCGCGCCCGCCGCGCCGGTCCGCCCACCGGGGGCGAGGTGGTGCTGGTACGAGGGCCCGGCCTGCGTTCGGAGGGCGCCGAGATCCGCGACATCATCCCCGAGTACCCCTCCCCCGTCGTGCTGGGCGGCGGGACGGCGACGGTGGCCCGGATCCTGCGCGCGCTCGACGGAGCCCGGCTGGCGCACGTGGCAGCGCACGGCACCTTCCGCGCCGACAGCCCGCTGTTCTCGGCGCTGCGGGTGGACGACGGCCCGCTCACCGTCTACGACCTGGAGCAGCTGCGCCGGGCGCCCCGCCAGGTGGTGCTGTCGAGCTGCGACTCCGGGCTGACCGCGCCGACCGGCGCCGACGAGCTGCTGGGCCTGGCCGGTTCGCTGATCCAGCTCGGCACCACCGGCATCGTGGCCGGCGTGCTGCTGGTGAACGACGCGGCCGCGGTGCCGCTGATGGTGGAGCTGCACCGCCGGCTCGCGAAGGGCGCCTGCCTGCCCGCCGCGCTGCGCGACGCCCGCCGGGCGACGGCCACCGACCCGGTCGCCACCGCCACCGGCTGGTCCTTCGTCTCGCTCGGCACCTGCTGACCCCGCCGCCACGCATTCCTCACCGTGTCGGAACACGCCGCCGCGGGAACCTCTCCAGAGAAGTCGCCCCCGCCTCACGGAGCCCTGCTTGAGTGCCAAGGACGCCGTCGCCCTGTTCGCCGGAGTGGTCATCCTCGTCTCCCTCGCCAACCGCGCCGAGACCACCCCCCACGTCGCCGCCGCCAGCCCCCTCTCGAACGCCAGCGGCACCCTGCCCGGTCTCGCCCCCATCACGAGCGAGCAGGACAAGGCCCGCGCCCGCGCCGTCATCGCCCGCCTCAAGGTCAAGGGCCGCGGCCCCAGCACCGGCTACCGCCGCACCCGGTTCGGCGAGAACTGGGCCGACAGCGCCACCGGCGTCCCGTACGCGCGCAACGGCTGCCGCACCCGCGACGACCTGCTGGCCCGCGACGGCCGCAACGTCCGATACCGCGAGGGATCCACCTGCGTGGTGATCGCGATGGAGCTGTCCGACCCGTACACCGGGCAGCTCATCTCCTGGTCCAAGCGCGACCCGGGCGAGGTCCAGGTGGACCACGTGGTGCCGCTCGCCTACGCCTGGCGGATGGGCGCCTCCCGCTGGCCGATGGGCAAGCGGGTCGACTTCGCCAACGACCCGCTCAACCTGCTGCCGGTGAAGGGTTCCGCCAACGAGCAGAAGGAAGCGTCGGGCCCGGCGAGCTGGCTGCCGCCGCGGCGGCGCGTGCGCTGCGCGTACGTGACCCGCTTCGCCCAGGTCGCCGTCAAGTACGCGGTCCCGGTCACCCGCGCCGACAAGCGCGTCATGCTCGCCCAGTGCCGGTGACGGGGTTCAGCGGGGGTCGGCCCAGTCGAAGCCGTTGCCGAAGGTCAGCTCGGCCAGCACCCGCTGACCGGCGACGTTCGGGTGGAAGTAGTCCCACCGGGACACCTGCTTGAGCGTGAACGGGTAGGCGAACACGGCCCCGCCGTCGGTGCGGCACCAGCTGCGGGCCGCGCAGATCTCGGCCGCCTCCCGGTTGTAGTCCATGATCCGCGCTCGTACGTTCGCGCGCCGGCGCACGTCGGCCTTGGCGGTGGAGGTGGGCCGGGCCAGCATCGACTGACAGACCCGCCCGAGCCGCCACACGGTCCGCGCCTTCGCCTGGTCCTTGGCCACCTCCCACAGCCGGTGCACGTCCGGGATGCTCGCCAGCAGCACCCGCACCCCGGGCACCCCCGCCCGCAGCTGGTCCAGCGCCCGCTCCAGCCGGTACCGGTAGAGCGCCACCGACGTCATCCGCCCCTCGGAGGAGGTGCACGCGTCCTGCGCCCCGATCAGCACGGTCACGTAGTCGGCCCGTTCCGCCACCGCCTTGCGCACCTGCCCGAGCAGGTCGGCGCTGGCGGCGCCGGGCACCGCGTAGTTCTTGGGGGCCAGGCTCGCGCCGAGCGCCTTCAGCCGCACGTAGTGGCTGTCCACCGAGTCGTGCCGGCCCGCCGACCAGGACCGCGACCGGCACGAGAGGAAGAAGCCGCAGCTGTTGAACCCGGACGAGATCGAGTCGCCGAGCGCCGCCATCACCCGGGGCAGCGGCTCGCTCCGCAGCGGTTCGGCCACCGCCGTTCCCGAGCCCGCCAGCACCCCCGCGATCGCCAGCACCGGCGCCACCTTGTTGATCATGCACACACCGTAGGCAGCCGATCACCATGCGGCCATCACCTCCGGGCAACGTCTGCCATCTCTGAACCAACTCGCTATCGCCGCTTGACGATGGGACCGTAACGCCCATTCACGGGGGTCTTAGTCGAACGTGTTCAGATCCCGCATAGAGTGTCTCGGGTGAGTGTCGCGCTCGGAACTTCCCGTCATCTACCGGTTCGCACCACTCCTGTACGCGACCCCGGTAACCTGATCGCCAGCCTGCCCAAAACAGCACCTTTCGCATGGATCAGGCACGGCGAAGGACTCGTCGGATGGGGGGAGGCCGCGCGCGCCGACGTCCCGCCCGGCCCGGGCCGGTTCGCCTGGGCGCACCAGTGGCTGGCGAGCGTGTTCGAGGGCATACAGGTCGACGACCCGGTGGGCGTGCCCGGCAGCGGCCCGGTCGCCTTCGGCACCTTCACCTTCGACGAGAACTCCCCCGGCTCCACGCTGGTCGTCCCCCAGGCCGTGCTCGGTCGCAAGGACGGGCGGGCCTGGCTGACCACGATCGGCGACCCGCCGCTGGAGACGTTCTCCCCGCTCGCCGACCCGGGCCGGATCAGCTACGGCGACGGCAGCCTCACCGCGCCCGAATGGGAGCACGTGGTGGCCCGCGCCGCCCGCCGGATCCGCGCCGGCGAACTGGAGAAGGTCGTGCTCGCCCGCGACCTGCTGGCCACCGCCGAGCACCCGATCGACATCCGGCTCCTGCTGCTCCGCCTGGCCCGCCGCTACCCCGAGTGCTACGCGTTCTCGGTGGCCGGGCTGGTCGGCGCCACCCCCGAGCTGCTGATCCGGCGCACCGGCCAGGAGATCGAGTCGCTGGTGCTGGCGGGCACCACGCCCCGCGGCACCGGCCCGGAGGACGACCTGGCCCGCGGCGAGGCGCTGCTGGCCTCCGCCAAGGACCGCCACGAGCACGAGTACGCGATCGCCTCGGTCCGCCAGGCCCTCGGCCCGCTCTGCTCCTCGCTGCGCACGCCCGACGAGCCGGAGCTGCTGATGCTCCCGAACGTGCAGCACCTGGCCAGCCACGTCACCGGCCGGCTGGCCGACGGCGCGTCCGTGCTGGACGTGGTCGCGGCCATGCACCCGACGGCCGCGGTCGGCGGCACCCCGACGCCCACGGCCATCGAGGTGATCCGCGAGCTGGAGGGGATGGACCGGGCCGGCTACGCGGGGCCGGTCGGCTGGATCGACGCCCACGGCGACGGCGAGTGGGGCATCGCGCTGCGCTCCGGCATCGTCGAGGGCCGCCGGGCCCGGTTGTTCGCCGGGGGCGGCATCATGGGCGACTCCGACCCGGCCGCCGAGCTGGCCGAGGCCCAGGCGAAGTTCCGCGTCATGCAGTACGCGCTCGAAGGCTGACCCGCTCAGGCGGGCAGGCGGACGCGCTCGAAGGCTGACCCGCTCAGGCGGGCAGGTGGACGTGCTCGCCGGGCGTCACGCGCGCCCGGCCCGCCGTCAGCGTCGCCACCCAGTCGGTGAACGCCGCGACCTCGTCCTCGCCGACCGCCACCGCGAACTCGGCCGCCTGCCCGTAGGTCACCCCGCGCACCGGGTAGCGCGAGGCCCGCAGGTCGTTCTCCACCCGGCCCGCCTGGTCGTGCGCCACCGACACGGTCATCAGCCGGGCGGGCACCATCCGCACCGCCTCGGCCCGGTCCAGCGTCTCGGTCACCGCCGACCCGTACGCCCGCACCAGCCCGCCGGCGCCGAGCAGCGTGCCGCCGAAGTAGCGCGTCACCACCGCCACCACCCGGTCGAACCCGCGCCCCACCAGCGCCTGCACCATCGGCGTGCCGGCGGTGCCGCCGGGCTCGCCGTCGTCGTCGCCCCTGCGGTCCTGCCCGATCACGTAGGCGGTGCAGTTGTGCGTGGCCGACGGGTGCAGCCGCCGCCGCTCGGCGATGAACGCCGCGGCCTGCTCCGTCGTCTCGGCCGGGGCGATCGCGCAGATGAAGCGGGAGCGCTTGGCCTCCGTCTCGTGCTCGATGGGGCTCTTCAGGGTCAGGTACGAGGACACGCCTTCAAGGCTAGGCCCCGCCGTCGTCGATCTCGAACCCCGGAGCGCACGGCGTGACCCGGCCGGGCGCCTTTACATTGTAGATTTCAATCCCGTTCGAGCTCGTGGGCCAGCTCCTCCAGCTCGGCCGCGCCCGCCATCAGAGAGGTCAGCCGCTCCCTGCTGATGTCGGCCTTGGCGTACTGCCCCAGGCTCGTCCCCCGGTTCAGCAGGAGGAACCGGTCCCCCACCGGATAGGCGTGGTGCGGGTTGTGGGTGATGAACACCACCCCCAGCCCCCGGTCGCGGGCCGCGGCGATGTAGCGCAGCACCACCCCGGCCTGCTTGACGCCGAGCGCGGAGGTGGGCTCGTCCAGGATGAGCACGCGCGCGCCGAAGTACACCGCGCGGGCGATCGCCACCGACTGCCGCTCCCCTCCGGACAGCGTGCCGACCGGCTGGTCCACGTCCCGGACGTCGATGCCCATCGCGCGCAGCTCGTCGCGCGCCACCCGCCTGGCCCGGCGCACGTCGAAGCCGAGCAGGCCCCTGCGCGGCTCCGACCCGAGGAAGAAGTTCCGCCACACCGACATCAGCGGGATCATCGCCAGATCCTGGTAGACCGTGGAGATGCCGCGGTCGAGCGCGTCACGCGGGCTCGCGAACCGGGCCTCGGCCCCGTCGACCAGCAGCGACCCGGCGTCGTGCTGATGCACCCCGGACAGGATCTTGATGAGCGTCGACTTGCCGGCCCCGTTGTCGCCGAGCACGCAGGTGACCTGGCCGGCCTCCACCGACATCGACACCTCGCGCAGCGCCAGCACCGAGCCGAACGACTTGCCGATGCCCCTCGTCTCCAGGATCAATGCCTGACCCCCTCGGCGTAGCGGCGCACCAGGCGGTTGGCGAGCGTGGCCAGCAGCAGCATCGCGCCCAGGAAGAACTTGAACCAGTCGGCGTCCCACCCCAGGAACACGATGCCCTTGTCGGCCATCCCGAAGATCACCGCCCCGATCGCCGCGCCGATCGCCGACCCGTACCCGCCGGTGAGCAGGCAGCCGCCGATCACCGCCGCGATGATGTAGATGAACTCCTGCCCGATGCCCACGTTGGCCTGCACCGACGTGTAGCGCAGCGCCAGGATCGAGCCGACCAGCCAGGCGGCGAACGCCGTCGTCATGAACAGCGCGATCTTCGTGCGGGCCGCGGGCACCCCGACCGCGCGGGCCGCCTTCTCGTCGCCGCCCACCGCGAAGATCCAGTTGCCCTGGCGGGAACGCATGAGCACCCAGGTCGCGACCGCGGTGACCAGCAGCCACCACAGGATCGCCACCCGGAACGAACTCCCGCCGATCTCGACCGTACCGGCGAAGACCGTGCGCGCCCCCTCGTACCCGGAGGCCGAGCGCAACCCCCCGACCTGCACCGTGCCGGTGAGCGCCTTGGTGACGCCGAGGTTTATGCCCTGCAGCATCAGGAACGTGCCGAGCGTCACGATGAAGCTCGGCAGCCGGGTCCTGGTCACGATCAGCCCGTTGAACAGGCCGACGGCGAGCGCCACGACCAGGCCGGCGAGCATCGCCACCCAGACGTTCAGGCCGTACCGGGTGGCGAGCGTCACCAGGATCAGCCCGGTCGTGCCGGTCAGCACGCCCGCCGACAGGTCGAACTCGCCGCCGATCATCAGCAGCGCGACCGCGACCGCCATGATGCCGAGCGTCGCCGCCGGGTCCAGCCAGTTGGCGATGCCGTCCAGCGAGCGGAAGACCGCCGACTGGCTCGCGAAGAACGTGAACACCACGATCGCCCCGACGACCGCGCCCAGCTCGGGCCGGATGAGCAGGCGGCGCAGGAGGCCGACGTCGGCGACCCGCTCGTCCGCGCGGCTCGTGGCGGCCGTCATCGCGTGCCCGCCTCCGCGAGCTTGGCCACCCGCTCGGCGTTCTCCTTGGTGACGAACCCGGGGCCGGTGTTGACCGGCAGGCCGCCGCCGACGGTGTTCAGGTTGTTCTTGTACAGGTGGAGGAACGTGATCGGCAGGTAGCCCTGGAGGTACTGCTGCTGGTCCACCGCGAACAGGATCTCGTCGGCCTGGATCGCGGCGACCACGTCGGCCGACAGGTCGAAGGTGGCCAGCTTGGCCTGCGAACCCGAGTCCCTGATCGCGTCCCTGGCGGCCACCGCGACGGCCGGGTTCAGCGCCAGCACCCCGTTCACCGACTGGTCCGACTGGAGCTTGGCGGTGACCTTCGAGGTGACGTCGGCCAGGTTGCTCACGTCGACCTGCAGCCGCTCGACGGCGCCGCCGAGCGTCTCCTCGGCGCCCGTGCAGCGCTGGTCGAGCCCGATGTTCCCGGCCTCGTGGATCACGCACAGCAGCTTCGTCACCCCGGCGGACTTGAGCTGCTCGCCGGCGCCGCGCCCCGCCACGTCCTCCGACTGGCCGACGTGCGTGATCGCGCCGAACTCCTTGGACGAGTCAGCTCCTGAGTTGATGGTCACCACCGGGATCCCCGCCGCCACCGCCTTGCCCACCGCCTCGCGCAGCGCGTCCGGGTTGGCCATGGACACCACGATGCCGTCCGCCTGGCCGGACACCGCCTGGTCGATGAGCTGCGACTGCTTGGCGGGGTCGCCGTCGCCCTGGTACGTGACGGTCACGCCGTACTCCTGCCCGGCGGCTTCGGCGCCGTTCTTGACCACGTCCCAGAAGGAGTCTCCGGGGGCGCCGTGGGTGATCACCGCGTACTCGCCGCCGCCTGCCGGAGGCGCCGATCCGGGCTCCGCGTTCTGCTCGGCCGGCGCGGAGCAGGCGGTCAGCGCCAGGGCGCTCGCCAGTGCCAGCACGACAGGGATTCGTCTCATGGACACCTCCAGAGCGATGGGCTCGCCCCGGTTCTACCTCAATATCATCCGTATGTATAGACATACAGACCAATGAGACCAGCGGCCTGACCCCTGGGGGAACGGGCACGGAACGTCCCCAAGCGGCCCTGAGGAGGACGGAGACGGCGAGCAGGAGGACGGCCCCGCCGCGGCACGGGGGCGGCGGCGCGGAACAGGCGAGGGCGGCCCCTACCACGGTGCGGGATGCGCGAGGGCGGCTCTACGAGGGCTGCGAAGGTTCGGTGAGCTGGGCGGCGAGGGTGAGGGTGCGGCGGGCGCGGGCCACGATGGGGGCGTCGACGAAGGCGCCGCCCGGCAGGGCCAGCGCGCCGCCGCCCGCGGTCTCGGCCGCCCGCACGATCTCGGCGGCCCGCGCCGTCTCCTCCGGCGTCGGGCGGAACGCGGCCCTGATCACCGGGATCTGCCGCGGGTGGATGGCGGTACGACCGAACAGGCCCAGCGTCCGCCCGTGCGCACAGGACGCCGCCAGCCCGGCCTCGTCTCGTACGTCCGGATAGACGGAGAGCGGCACCGGCGGCAGCCCCGCGGCGGCGGCGGCCAGCACGGCGCTCAGGCGCAGGTGGTCCAGCGCGGGCCCGCCGGTGACGGACAGCTCGGCCGCCAGGTCCTGCTCGCCGAGGGCGATGCCGTCGACGCACGGGTGGGCGGCGATGGCCCGCGCCTCCAGGATCCCGGCGGCGGACTCCAGCAGCGGGTACGCCCGCGCGCCCAGCCGCTCCACCAGGTCGAGCGTGGCCGCCGACTCCACCTTGGGCAGCCGTACCGCGTCGGCGGCCCCGGCCAGCTCGGCGAGGTCGTCCAGCCCGCGCTGGGTGCTCAGGTCGTTGACCCGCACGTGCACGGGCGGCCCGCCGGCCGGGCGGGCGCGCAGGTAGGCGGCGGCGTGGGCGCGGGCCTCGTCCTTGCGGGCGGGCGGGACCGCGTCCTCCAGGTCGATGATGACCACGTCGGCACCGGACGCGGCCGCCTTGGCGAACCGTTCCGGCCGGTCCCCGGGCACGTACAACCAGGTGACGGGGATGGTCACGCGATCACCCCGCTCTCGCGCAACCGGGCGATCTCGTCCGGCGGGTAGGAGAGCTCGCCGAGCACGGCGTCGGTGTCGCGCCCGAGGGGGCGGCCGGGCCAGCGCACCTCGCCCGGGGTGTCGGAGAGGCGGAAGAGCACGTTCTGCACGGTGACCGAGCCCAGCTCCTCGTCGGGCAGCTCGACGAACGTGTTCAGCGCCGCGTACTGGGGGTCGTCGGCGATGTCGGTGACGTCGTAGACGGGCGCGACCGCGGCCTGCGCCTCCTCGAAGCGGGCGACGACCTCGGCGGCGTCGCGGGCGGCGATCCAGGAGGCGACGGCCTCGTCCAGTTCGTCGACGTGCTCCACGCGCCCGGCGCCGCTCTTGAACCAGGGCTGTTCGGCCAGGTCGGGCCGCCCGACCAGGGTCATGACGCGCTCGGCGATCGGCTGGGCGCTGGTGGAGATCGCCAGCCAGCGGCCGTCGCGGGTGCGGTAGGTGTTGCGCGGCGCGTTGCTGCTCGACCTGTTGCCGGTGCGCCGCGGCACCGCGCCGGTCGCCTTGTAGGCGGTCATCTGGGGGCCGAGCAGGGCGAGGATGGGCTCGATGATGGCCAGGTCGACGACCTGCCCGCGGCCGGTCCGCTCACGGGCGCGGAGCGCGACCATGACCGCGTAGGCCATGGCGAGGCCCGCGATGCCGTCGGCCAGCGCGAGCGGCGGCAGCGTCGGCGGACCGCCGGGCTCCCCCGTCATCGCCGCGAACCCGCTCATGGCCTCTGCCAGGGTGCCGAACCCGGGCCGCGCCGCCATCGGCCCGAACTGCCCGAACCCGGTCATCCGGGCCACGATCAGCCGGGGGTTGCGCTCCAGCAGCACGTCCGGGCCGATCCCCCAGCGTTCCAGCGTGCCGGGCCGGAAGTTCTCCACGAGCACGTCGGAGCGGCCGGCGAGGCGGCGCAGGATCTCCTGGCCCTCGGCCCGCGACAGGTCGACGGCGGCGGCCCGCTTGTTGCGGGCGAGCGTCTTCCACCACAGCCCCACCCCGTCGGCCGAGGCGCCGTGGCCGCGCGCCGGGTCGCCGCGCCGCGGATGCTCGATCTTGATCACGTCCGCGCCGAAGTCGCCGAGCATCATCGCGGCGGTGGGCCCGGCGAAGAGCGTGGCGGCGTCGATGACCCGTAAACCCGCGAGACTCGTCATATTCATATAAGTTATAAGAAAAAGGGCCTGGGTCAACTTTGGGAGACTTACCCCATGACCTCCGACCACCGGCCGCCCATGAGCAAGGCCGACTACGTCTACCGCGTGCTGCTGGAGGAGATCCGCACCGCCCGCATCCCCGGCGGGACCGCCCTGCGGGCCGGGGCGGTCGCGCGGCGGCTCGGCGTCTCGGTCACCCCGGTACGGGAGGCGCTGCGCAGGCTGGAGAGGGACCGCCTGATCAGCTACGAGGCGCACCACGGCGCGACGGTGGTCGACCTGGGCGACGACGCGCTGGAGGAGTTCTACGGGCTGCGCGCGGTCGTCGAGGGCTTCGGGGCGCGGCTGGCGGCGGCCCGGATCACCGCCGAGGAGCTGGCCGGGCTGCGCGACCTGCACGCCTCGATGACCCGCGACGCCGACGCCGGCCGCCACGACCGGCTGGCCGGCCAGAGCAGGGACTTCCACCTGCGGATCACCGACATCGGCGGCCCGGCGTTCCTCGGCCGGCAGGCCAGGGCGGTGCGCGACAGCTTCCCGGTGCCCGCCGGGGCGTCCCAGTGGCTCGATCCCGACCAGGCCCGCCGTCAGCTCGCCGCGCACGCGGACGTGCTCGCGGCCCTGGAGCGGGGGGACGGTGAGGCGGCCGAGCAAGCGATGATCGACCATGTCCGGGAGGCCGGCGAATACCGCAGGAGGACGACGACGTGATCAACGGCATTCTGTTCGACCTGGACGGCACCCTTCTCGAGCACCGGACCGCCGCCGACACCGCGATCGGCGCGTGGGTGTCGGAGCGGGCCCCGGGCAACCCCCGGCTGGGCGAGGCGGCCGCGCTCTGGGCGGCGCTGGAGGAGCCGCACCTGGCGGCCTGGCACGCGGGCGAGTGCTCGTGGCAGGAGCAGCGGCGCCGCCGTCTGCGGGCGCTCTGCGCGGAGCTGGCCATCGAGCCCCCCGCCGACCTGGACGCGGCCTTCGCCGAATTCACCGGGCACTACCGGCGGGGCTGGACGGCCTTCGCCGACGCGGCGGCGGCGCTGGCCGCGCTGGACGGGTTCCGGATCGGGGTGCTGACCAACGGCGCCCAGGAGATCCAGGAGGAGAAGGTACGCGCCATCGGCCTGGAGGGGCGGGTGGGCCGGGTGCTGACCGGCGAGGTGCTGGGCGGCTGCTACAAGCCGGCGGAGGCCTGCTACACCGCGGCGGCGGCCGCGCTCGGGCTGCCGCCGCGGGAGGTGCTGCTGGTCGGCGACGACATCGTCAACGACGTGACGGGGCCGGCGGCGACGGGCATGCGCTCGGTCTGGCTCGACCGCCTGGGCACGTCCCCGGCCCCGGAGGGCTTCCCCCGCATCACGACCCTGACCGAACTCCCGTCCCTGCTGAGCACCCTCTGAAATCGCCACCCTGACCGGACCCCGGAGAACCGAGCCTCAAGCCCGCTCCCCGCGCGAGGACCGGCCCTTACCGCCTCTGCACGGTCACCCCTGCGAGGGCGGACGACTTCAGGTCGAAGGTGCCGACGTGGGCCAGGTAGTCGCCGGGCGCGACGGGGTCGCCCAGGTACACGCCGCCCGCCTGGCGGACCAGGAGGGCGCCCGCCGCCACGTCCCACGACTGGGCGCGGGTCGCGTAGGTCACGTCCGCCCAGCCCGCCGCGACGTGCGCCAGGCTGAGCGCGGCGCTGCCGGGCCTGCGCACGGCCGCGAACGCCTCGACCAGCCGCCCGTAGCGGCGCAGCCCCTCCTCGCCGTCGGCCTCCAGGTCGAGCGGCGACGGGTAGCTGCACAGCAGCATCGCCTCGCGGTCGCGGGCCGCCCCCGCGCTGCGGATCGGCTTCCCGCCGCACCAGGCCCCCTCGGTGGTGGCGGTGAACTCGTCCCCGCGTACGGGGTCGTACACCACTCCGGCCACCAGTTCGCCGCCGACGGCGGCGGCGATCGACACGCAGAAGAACGGCAGCCCGGCCGCGAAGTTGGCGGTGCCGTCGATGGGGTCGACATACCAGACCAGGTCGCCGGAGCCGGTCTCGCCGATCTCCTCCCCCACGATCGCACTGCCGGGGACCCGCTTCTCGATGACGGCCCGGATGGTCTCCTCGGCCGCCTTGTCGTGCTCGGTCACCGGGTCGTGGAAGTCGCGCTTGGTCGCCACCTCCGGCCGGGAGCGGAACGCCTCGCGCAGCCGCGGCCCCACGGCCCTGGCGGCCTCGACGGCGGTGTCCAGCAGTGCGGTCGTGTCCATCGGTCCCCCAAGAGAAGCAGTCATCACAGACAACCATGACAGTAAGCCGCATCAAGCGACGAACCGCCCTCGTTTCCGTTTATTTGTCATGACATTCTGACCTCGGATAATCTGCTCGGCATGACCGCGAACCTGGCGATCGAGCTGGACCGATCCAGCCCCGTGCCGCTCTACTTCCAGGTGGCCGAGCAGATCGCCGAGGCCATCCGGCGGGGCGACCTGGCCCCCGGCGCCCGGCTCGACAACGAGATCCTGCTCGCCGACAAGCTGGGGCTGTCCCGGCCCACGATCCGCCAGGCGATCCAGTACCTGGTCGACAAAGGACTGCTCGTCCGTAAACGCGGCGTCGGCACCCAGGTGGTGCACGGCCAGGTCAAGCGGTCGGTCGAGCTGACCAGCCTCTACGACGACCTGCGCCGCTCCGGGCAGGAGCCCGCCACCCAGGTGCTCCGGCTGGAGCCCAGGCCCGTCGACGAGGAGATCGCCGGCGTCCTGGGCATCGAGCCCGGCACCGAGGTGCTCTACCTGGAACGGCTCCGGTTCGCCTCCGGCGAGCCGCTGGCGCTGCTGCACAACTGGCTGCCGATGGGGCTGGCCCCGCTGACCTCGGAGGGCCTGGAGAGCCGGGGCCTGTACGAGCTGCTGCGCGGCGCGGGCGTGCGGATGCGGGTGGCCAACCAGCGGATCGGCGCGCGGGCGGCCACCCAGGCGGAGGCCCGGCTGCTGGCCGAGCGGCGCGGCGCCCCGCTGCTGACCATGGTCCGCACCACCTACGACGACCAGGGCCGCGCCGTCGAGCACGGCTCGCACGTCTACCGCGCCTCGCACTACTCGCTCGAGGTCACGCTGATCGAGCGCTGATCCGGGCGGCTTTACGAGCCATGCCCCATTTTCATGGGTTATCGGGTTCTTCCCGCGTAATGCCGCCTCCCCCGCTACACTCCAGCCTTGCAAGCGCACCACGATGCTCATGCGCCGCCTGGCCTCGCGCCGCGCCGGACCTCACACCGGCGGGCCCGGGAAGAGGCGGCGGGACCCCCGGCATCGGCGCTTCTTCTGACGACGGACGGCGGCGGGGGTCCCATGAAGGCGCTAGACCTGAAAACGAGCGTGCGCGGCGGTGTCGCGACCGTAGCGGTGGCCGGTGAGCTGGACATCGCCTCCAGGGACGCGCTCCGCGCCCACGTCGACGAGCTGCTGGACCGGATCACCCGCCTCCGGGAGATCGTGCTGGAGCTGGGCGCGCTGACCTTCGTCGACGCCGCGGGCCTGGGCGTGCTCGTCGCGATCCGGCTGCGCGCGCAGCAGCGCCAGGCCGTGCTGCGGCTGTCCGGCGTGCCGCCCATGACGGCCAGGCTGCTGCGCGTCACCGGCCTGGACGAGATCTTCCGCGCCGCCCCGGCGGCTAACCGGCCAGCGCGGCTCGTACCGCCTCCTGCGCGGCGTCCTTGAGCCGTTCGTGGATCCGCGCGTTCGCCTCGCGGTCCGTGCGCACCTCCACCACCCGCGGCCCCTCCCCCCGCAGCGCCTTCGGCAGATCGGAGATGTCCTGTACGAGGGTGTACGGGGTGCCGGTCGAGGCCGTGACGTACCCGAGGTCGACCCCGTGGGGGGTGCCGAAGACACGCTCGAACGGGTCGCGCAGGGCCGCCTGCGGCAGCATCGAGAAGATGCCGCCCCCGTCGTTGTTGACCACCACCAGGCACAGGTCCGGCCGCGGCTCGCGGGGGCCGAGCACCAGCCCGTTCTGGTCGTGCAGGAACGACAGGTCGCCGATGAGGCCGTAGGCGGGCCCGTTGTGGCCGAGCGCCGCCCCCATCGCGGTCGAGACGAGGCCGTCGATGCCGGAGGCGCCCCGGTTGGCCATCAGCCGGATGCCGCGGCGCGGCCGCATCGCCTGGTCCAGGTCGCGGATCGGCATCGAGGAGCCGCAGAACAGCAGCGACCCGTTGGGCAGCGCGTCGGCCAGGTCGCGGGCCAGCCTGGGCTCGCTCGTCCCGGAGGAGTCGAGCACCTCGTCCACCGCCGCCCTGGCCGCCTGGTCGGCCCGCCGCCAGGCGTGCAGCCAGCCGTCGTCGCCGGAGGCCGCCTGGATCTCCACCGCCTGCGCCACCTGGGTGGCCGAGCGGGCCGGGTCGGGCCAGCGGTCCAGGTCGGGCGCGACCACGATGTGCTCCTGGGCGCGCTGCAGCCACGACAGCAGCGGCCGGGACAGGCCCGGCCGGCCCAGCGTGACCACCACGTCGGGCTCGTGGGCGTCGGCGAACTCGGGCAGCCCGAGCAGGAAGTGGTAGGTGGAGACCGCGTTGTCGCCGTAGCGGCCGCCGCCCTGCGGCTCCGACAGCACCGGCCAGCCGGCCATCCCCGCCGCGGCCACGTACCGGCGCACGTTGGGCGCGCCGTCGCCGACCACGAGCACCCCGCGCCGGGTCGGCGGGAGGTGCAGCGCGGCGGAGGGCGGCGCGACGCGGGCCCGCACCCACGGGCCCTCGCCGCCGCCTAGCGGCTCGCACCAGGAGGTGTCGCCGTCGGGCAGCAGCGGCTCGCGGAAGGCCAGGTTCAGGTGGACCGGGCCGGGGCTGTCCGGGCCCGCCGCCCGCTGGTAGGCGCGGCAGGCCAGCGACCGCCAGTAGGCCACCTGGCCCGGCCGGTTCTCCGGCACGCCCACCTCGGCGAACCAGCGCGTCGCCGTCCCGTACAGCTTGATCTGGTCGATCGTCTGGTTGGCGCCGGTGCCGCGCAGCTCCGGCGGCCGGTCGGCGGTCAGCAGGAGCAGCGGCACGCCCGCCTCGCCCGCCTCGATCACCGCCGGATGGAAGTTGGCCGCGGCCGTGCCGGACGAGCAGATCACCGCGACCGGGCGGCCGGTCCGCTTGGCCAGCCCGAGCGCCAGGAACGACGCCGACCGCTCGTCGATCCGCACGTGCAGGCGGAGCCTCGGCTCGGCGTGCGCGGCCAGCGCCAGCGGCGCGGAGCGGGAGCCGGGCGCGATCACGACGTCGGTGAGGCCGCAGCGCACCAGCTCGTCGACCAGCACCGTGGCCAGCGCGGTAGCGGGGTTCACAGTGACGCCTCCTGCATCCGCCGCAGCCACGACGGAGAATCGATCTCGAACGCCGACAGCCGCCCGGCGTCCACGTCGGGGCGGCGCACGGCCAGCACGCCGCCTTCGGGCACCAGCGGCCCGTCCACCACGTCGCCCTCCAGCAGGGACAGGGTGCCGAGCCCGCACGCGTACGGCAGCTCGGGCAGCGCGGCGGCCAGCGCCAGACCGGCGGCCAGCCCCACGGACGTCTCCACGGCGCTCGACACGACGGCCGGCAGCCCGCACGCCTCGACCACGCGCAGCGCGTTCCGCACCCCGCCGAGCGGCTGGACCTTGACCACCGCGATGTCGGCGGCCTCGGCCGCCCTGACCCGCAGCGGGTCCTCGGCGCGGCGGATCGACTCGTCGGCCGCGATCGGCACGTCGCAGGCGCGGCGCACGGCGGCGAGCTCGTCGAGGGTGGCGCACGGCTGCTCGGCGTACTCCAGGCCGAACCGGTCCAGCTCCTTGAGCCGGCGCACCGCCTCCGACACCTCCCAGGCGCCGTTGACGTCCACGCGCAGCCTGCCGGACGGGCCCAGCGCGTCGCGCACCGCCTCCACCCTGGCCAGGTCGTCGGCGAAGCTCTGGCCCGGCTCGGCCACCTTGACCTTCGCCGTGCCGCAGCCGGAGCGCCGCACCAGCTCGTGCGCCTGCTCCGGCCCGACGGCGGGCACGGTCGCGTTCACCGGGACGGTGTCGCGCACCGGCTCCGGCCAGCCCTCGAAGGCGGCCTCGCGGGCGCACGCCAGCCAGCGGGCGCACTCGCGCGGCCCGTACTCGGGGAACGGCGAGAACTCGCCCCAGCCTGCGGGGCCGTGCAGCAGGACCCCTTCCCTGACGGTCTGCCCCCGGAATCTGGTGCGCATCGGGATCCGGAACACCACGGGAGAACGCGTCACGACCCTCCCTGCCGCCGCTGCCGTTCTGACGCCATCAAATCTAGCGAGGAAGCCGCGGGGCTCGACCGGCAGGGGAATCGCTTCACTGATACGGGTCCTGTGTTCGGGAGGGGCGGGGGCTGGTCCGTCGTACCCCGGGAGCTCTCCTCGGGGGAGCGAAGGAGTCACTAACCTTACGAGCATGGGGAGGAATCCGTCGCATCCGGACCGTCCGCTGCACGCCCTGGTCCGTCCGGCAGGGCCCGAACTGTACGCGGCGATCAGAGACGCGCTGTCGGGCGAGGGGCCCGCGGTGCTGCCGCTCACGCCGGGTCAGGCCGGCGCCGCCATCGCCGCGCTGCGGCCCACCCACGTCGACGGCGAGCCCGTCGAGGGCGGTCTGGGAGTGCCGCCGGACGTGGCGGTGGTGATCGCGACCAGCGGCACCACGGGCGCGCCCAAGGGGGTCATGCTCTCGGCGACGGCCTTGCGGACCTCGGCGGCATCCTCCCTGCGGCGGATCGGCGCGGCCAAGGGCGAGCGGTGGCTCTGCTGCCTGCCCGCCTCGCACGTGTCGGGCCTGCAGGTGCTGGTGCGGTCGCTGCTCAGCGAGAGCGAGCCGATCATGCACGAGCGCTTCGACGCGCGGGCGGTGCTCGGCTCGGGCGCCGACCACGTGTCGCTGGTGCCCACCCAGCTGCATCGCCTGGTCGAGCTGGGGGCCGACCTGTCCGGGTTCCGCACCATCCTGCTCGGCGGCGCGGCGCCCCGGCCCGGTCTGCTGGACGAGGCCCGGGAGCTCGGCGCGACGATCGTGACCACGTACGGGATGACCGAGACGTGCGGCGGGTGCGTGTACGACGGCCGGCCCCTTTACAACGTAGATCTCAAGATCGGCGAGGACGGGCGGATCCGGGTGGCCGGGCCGGTGCTCTTCTCCGGCTACCGCTCCGGCGAGCCCGCCCCGTTCGACGGCGGCTGGTTCATCACCTCCGACCTCGGCGAGCTGTCCGACGGCCGGCTGCGGGTGCTGGGGCGGGCCGACGACGTCATCAACACCGGCGGGGAGAAGGTGGTGGCGGGGGCCGTGGCCGCGGTGCTGAGCGGCCATCCCGAGGTGGCCGACGTCGCCGTGATCGGCAGGCCGGACCCCGAGTGGGGCGAGCTGGTGGTGGCCGCCGTGGTGCCCGCCGACCCTGTGAATCCGCCCACACTCGCGCAGCTGCGCGCCTACTGCGCCGACCGGCTGCCGCCCTACGCCGCGCCACGCGACCTGCGCCTGCTACCCGGCCTCCCGCTGCTGCCCAACGGAAAACCCGATCTCTTGCGGCTGAAGTCCGGAACCTGATCGATGTCCGGATGCGTCATAGTGGGGAGAGGGAAGGAGCCTTCATGAAGCAGTCCCGCAAGACGTGGGCGTCAGCGGCCGTCGTCGGCGTCGTCGTCGCCGGCGGTGTCTGGGTCGCGGCGGCCGCCTCGGCGGGCAGGCTTGAGCAGGCGCGGGAGACCACCCGGGCCGGCATCGAGGAGATCAGCCCGACCCCCGCCGGCCCGTCAGCCGAGCCCACCGATATCGTGGTGTCCACCGGGGTCAACCCCGACCCCGAGGACGTGCTCCAGTACTGGACGGACGAGCGGCTGGAGGACGCCCAGCCGATGCCCATGCCCGAGGTGGGCGAGCTGAAGATCGGCGAGTAGGCCGAGAGGACCCTTCAGGGCGCGCCGCCGATCGGGCGGCTCGCCCTTTTTCACGTACGAGGGAACAAATCCGGCCCCCTGGCGTTATGGATACAGGTGAACAAAGCGGCCGGAGCCGGGGCCGCGCCACCTGCACCCGCCTACATTCGCTTCCACTCCGTACGGAGGAGGTGTCCTCATGCCCCGAACCGCCGTGGCCCCGAACGCCACTCTCGATCAGCTGATTGACCGAGGGCTGGCCCAGGGCCGCCTCTCGCTCGCGGAGCTGCGCGACGCGTTCGCCCAGGCCGGGATCGATCCGGCCGAGGGCCGTTCGATCCTGCGCGAGCTCACCGAGTCCGGGGTGAACCTAGCCGCTGACAACGAGCCCGCGATCACGAAGAAGGCTACCAGGAAGCCCGTGAACAAGACCGCCACGAAGACCGCCGCCAAGCGCTCCACCAGGAGGGCTTCGCGCTCAAAGACTACCGACTCCAGGCGCCTTGAGGCAAAGGCCGAGATCGACGACCTCACCGAGGACACGCCGCGCGAGGAGGCCGACCTCGACAGGACCGCGGCCGACGCCGCCGAGGCCGAGACGGCCGACACCGACGTGGACGAGCTGGACCACGAGACGGCCGACCTGGACGACCACCAGTCCGCCATGGGCGACTCGGTGCACACGTACCTGAAGTCGATCGGCCGCCGGACCCTGCTCACCGCCGCCGAGGAGGTCGAGCTGGCGCGCCGCATCGAGGCGGGCCTGTACGCCGAGCACAAGCTGGAGACCGAGCCGGACCTGTCCCCCGAGTACCGCGAGGAACTGCGCTGGGTGGCGGAGGACGGCAAGGCGGCCAAGGACCACATGCTGGAGGCCAACCTCCGGCTGGTGGTCTCGGTGGCCAAGAAGTACACCGACCGCGGCATGTCGCTACTGGACGTCGTCCAGGAGGGCAACCTGGGCCTGATCAGGGCCGTGGAGAAGTTCGACTACCAGAAGGGCTTCAAGTTCTCCACCTACGCCATGTGGTGGATCCGCCAGGCGATCCAGCGCGGCTTCGCCGACTCCGCCCGGACCATCCGGCTGCCGGTGCACGTGCTGGAGCTGCTCTCCAAGCTGTCGCGCGTCGAGCGTGAGATGCACCAGCGGATGGGCCGCGAGCCCACGCCGGAGGAGCTGGCCAAGGAGCTGGACAGGACGCCCAGCCAGATCGAGGAGCTGATGCGGACCAGCCGCCAGCCGATCTCGCTCAACGCGACGATCGGCGAGGACGGCGAGACCACCATCGGCGACCTGATCGAGGACGTCGACTCGCCGGAGGCGTCGGAGATCGTCGACCGGCAGCTGCTCGGCGCCCAGCTGAGGAACGTGCTGTCGAACCTGTCGCCGCGCGAGGCCAAGATCATGGCGCTGCGGTTCGGGCTGATCGACGGCAAGCCGCACACGCTGGACGAGATCGGCAAGCATCTCGGCCTCACCCGTGAGCGGATCCGCCAGCTGGAGAAGGAGTCGCTGTCCAAGCTGCGCCACCCGAGCAACACCCGCCCCCTGCTCGACTGGGCCAGCTGACGCCGCGGGCCGTCGCCGGCCCCGTGAGACGCGAACGAGCCCCGGCGTGTGCCGGGGCTCGTTCGCGTCCTAGGGCCTGATGGCGGGCGGGCGGATCACCGGGCGGAGGGAACGCGGCCCGGGACGCGCGGGATGCCCCACATCCGGTTCTCCTCGCGCAGCGTGCGCAGCCGCTCCACCTGGGCGGTCCACATGGCGCCCGTGGGCGTCGCCTTGGCCTTGCGCCGGGCGATGCGGTCGTCGTAGGCCCGCACCCCGAACGCCGCCCGCTGCCCGGCCTCGGCCGCGCGCAGCGCCTCCGTCAGCGCCTTGTCGAACGCCAGGCCGGCGGCGCGCAGCTCAAGCTCGTCGGCGTCGGCGGCGCGCAGGTCGCGCAGGACCTGCTCGGCCTCCCTGGCCTTCTCGAGCAGCTCGGGGAAGCTCTTGGAGATCTCCTGATCCGCGTGGTAGCGGACCTCGGCCTCGCGGCTCACCCGCGGACGGAAAAACGCCATCGACTCTGCCCTTCACGCTGTCGGCTCTTTACCAGCGACCAGGGTACGCGTTCCGCGCCGCGACTCCGTAACCGGTCCGGCGCGGCGCCCCGGCGCCCCCTCCTTTACATAGTAAGATGATCAGTCATGCCCGCCAAGCGACCGCCCGTCCCCCTGTCCCGCGAGCGCATCATCGAGGCCGCCCTGCACATCGCCGACACCCAGGGCCTGCGCAGGCTCACCATGCGCCGGCTCGGCGACGCGCTCCAGGTCGAGGCCATGGCCATCTACCACCACCTGCCGCGCGGCAAGGAGGCGCTGATGGACGCGCTGGCCGAGCACGTCACCGCCGTCCACGTCGAGCAGGCGGCCACCTGGCAGGAGACCGCCAGGGCGTGGTGCCGGGCCAGCCGCGAGCTGCTGCGCGAGCACCCCGGTGTGCTGGCGCTGGCGCTCACCAAACCGCCCAAGGGCGCCGCCGCCGTCGCCGTCGCCGAGCAGGTCGAGCAGCTCGCCGACGGCGGCCTGCCCGACGCGGAGGAGGCGGTGCGCACGCTGCGGGCCTTCGTGTTCGGCAGCGTCGCGGTCGAGGTGCAGCGCTCGGGCTGGGCCGACCCCGAGGTGGACGAGTGGGTACGGCGCGACAGCCGGGCCGACGCCGACTTCGAGCGCGGGCTGGACGCGTTGCTCCGGGGGCTGGAAACCTAGTGTGCGTGTCGTGCTTGGCCCGTTATCCTGCCTGAGGCACGCTGTGTCGTGGGTCACACGCCGACGGGGAGGATCCTCCCGGAACAGTCCAAACGGACTATGTCGGAATATGTGACGCACATCGCACACTTGCTAGGAAGTAAGGCCAAGCGGTTCCCGGCCCCGTGACCGGGAGCCATCCAAAGAGATTTCGGAGGCACGCCGATGTGCCCGCACGACCCGGTCTGTCCGTCTGCGGACGCACCTGACCGCGAAGCCGCCCGCACCCTGGCCCGCCACCCCGAGCAGGGGTGGAGCCTGCTGTGCAACGGCGTCGTCCTGTTCGAGGACACCGGTGAGCTCTTGCCCGGCGGCACCGCCATCGCGCCGCACCGCCCCGCCGTCGGGGCCGCCTGAGCCACCGCACACCGGCCGGTCACCCGAGATGACGGGCCAGCCAGCCGGCGACCACCTCGCCCACCCGGGCGGGGTCCTTCTTCAGGTCGTGCCCCTCACCGGGGAGCACCACCAGCCGCGCCGCGTCCGCCGCGTCCGGCACCCCGAACGGGTCCCGGTCGCCGTTCACCACGAGCACGTCCACCCCGGCGCCGCGCAGCTCGCCCGCCCGCGACCGCTCCGGCTTGCCCGGCGGATGCAGCGGGAACGCCAGCGCCACCACCGACGCCGCCCCGGCCGCCCGCGCGGTCCGGCAGGCCACCCGCGCCCCGTTGCTCCGGCCGCCCTGCACCAGCGGCAGGCCGGGCCAGCGCGCCCGCAGCTCGCCGATCACCGTCAGCCACGCCTCGTCCTGCCGCTCGGCCGGCCCCGGCGCCCGCGCCCCCGCCACCCGGAACGCCTGCGTCACCCTGGCCACGGTCGCCCCCATGCCGAGCGCCGCCTCCCGCACGGCCAGCAGATCGGGCGCGTCCACTCCCCCGGCCGACCCGTGCGTCAGCACCAGCAGCAGCCGGTCCGCCTCCCCCTCGTCCACGTCGACCCGCGCCGGCCCCCGGGGAGTCATGATCTCCATGGCAGCACCGTACCTGGGGAGGACACCGACATGGCCCCGAGGGCTGATGACGGCGCGCCCGAGAACAGGCAGGATGTCCTGCATGCAACAGGAGAAGGACGTCCGCGACGAGCTGCGGGCGACGATCGACGCCCGCCGCGACCTCGGCCCCGAGTACGAAACCGCCCTGGTCGACTCGCTGGCCGACCGCCTCGACGCCCAGATCGCGGCCCGGGTCGAAGCGGAGCTGCGGCTACGCGGCGTGGAAGCCAAGCGCAAGAACGACGGCCCCCGCTCGATCGCCCCGATCACGCTCGGCTCCATGGGCCTGGGCATCCCGCTGACGGCCATCGCCGCCAGCCAGGCGGGCACGGTGGGGCTGATCATCGTCTGGGTGTCGATCGTACTGATCAACATCGCCGCGGCGGGAGCGCTGATGCGCAGGCCCTAGCAGGTTGCCCAGGCCAGGCGCAATCTCACGCCCGTCAGCGGGAACCCTCAGGCCGTTCAGGCGTCGCGTCCGTAGCGCAGGCGCACCTCGGCCGCCAGCCCCTCGTCCTCGTGTTCCAGCCCGTACACCCACACCTGATCGGCGGCGTCGTCGCGGCCGCGCAGCGGGAGCGTACGCGCCAGCAGCTCGATCGCCAGCGCGCTCACCTGCGCCTCTCCCCCTTGTTCGACGGCCCCGGCGAACTCCGCGCAGGCCATCTCCAGGTGCGCGATGCCGAGCTGTACGCGCAGCCGCGCCAGGTCGTCACCGGAGGCGTCCTGCAGCACGTCGATCAGCACGTCGGCGGCCTCACCGGGCTCGTCGCGCTCCATCAGCAGATCGGCCAGCTGCTGCGCGGCGTGCACCCGGGCCTGCACCGCGTGCCCGTCCGGCTCCTCCTCGCCGTCGGCCTGCCCGCCCGTCTCGATGGCGGCGCGCAGCTCGGCCTCCGCCTCGTCGTAGTCGCCCAGCTCCCCCGCCAGCCGGGCCAGCGCCAGATGAGCCAGCGGCAAGTACGAGGGAGTACCGAGCCCCAGCACCGCCTGCCAGGCCCCGCGCGCCTGCTCCAGCCGCCCCTCACGCTCGAACCCCTGAGCCAGGTGGCACGCGGCCTGCGCGGCGAACTCGGGATGACCCGTGGCCAGCGCCGTCCTGGCGGCGGCCCTCGCCCCTTCGACGTCGCCCCGCTGGTCGAGCACCACGGCCAGCCCCACG
Source organism: Nonomuraea sp. NPDC049649 (assembly GCF_040675175.1). NCBI lineage: Bacteria > Bacillati > Actinomycetota > Actinomycetes > Streptosporangiales > Streptosporangiaceae > Nonomuraea > Nonomuraea sp. NPDC049649. The sequence continues at coordinate 156,957 of NZ_JBFAOH010000007.1, read as the reverse complement.
GCGGCCTGCGCCCGATCCGGATTGTCAGGTTCCTCGGCCACCTCGGCGAGGATGGCCGCCGCGCCCGCGAGGTCACCCTCTTCGGCCAGGCGGCGGGCTGCGTCGAGCGGCGGGGTCTCCAGCTCTGAGAACGTCAAGGGAGCTCCTTCGGCGACGAACGTCCCGAGCCTAACGAGTTCTCGCGATCATGTCTGCCGTGTTGCCCTACCGGTCTGACTCACGCCCGAAAAATCCAAAACCACCCTGCCCGCCGACACAAAACGTTCCGTCCGCAACCCCCGAACCCGCCACACCGCCTCGCCAAGGCAGAGCATCCCGTGAGGCGCGACACCCGACTGCACATGCCCCTCACGACCCCCTGCATCCCGGATCCACGAGCAGCGGCCAACCGCCGGTCCGCCCCAACATGGACGTGACGGCGATCTCCGCAGGCTGCGGCCCGGCGAGCGCACCGGGCCGTCGTCCTCCCGGCCGCACTGCCACGCCCTGATCACAGCCGACAGCGGCGCCGGGGTCACGCCGGCGCCGACCGATGCGGCGAAGACCCGCTCGGCCCTCACGCCGACCGGTCCCATAGAGGCCCGGCCGGCGTAGGCCCGGCTGAACGGTGGTCAGTCTTCGTACGACTCCAGCGGGGGGCAGGAGCAGACCAGGTTGCGGTCGCCGTACGCCTGGTCGATCCGGCGGACCGGCACCCAGTACTTGTCGTCGCGCAGTGACGGCACCGGGTAGCCCGCCTCGGTGCGCGAGTACGGGTGGGTCCACTCGTCGGCGGTCAGCGCCGCCGCGGTGTGCGGGGCGTTGCGCAGCGGGTTGTCCGTCTTGTCGTACTCGCCGGAGGCCACCTTGGCGATCTCCGCGCGGATGGCGATCATCGCGTCCAGGAACCGGTCCAGCTCGGCCAGGTCCTCGCTCTCGGTCGGTTCGATCATGAGCGTCCCGGCGACGGGGAAGGACATGGTGGGCGCGTGGAAGCCGTAGTCGATGAGCCGCTTGGCCACGTCGTCGACGGTGACGCCGGTCTCCTTGGTGATCTGCCGCAGGTCGATGATGCACTCGTGGGCGACCAGCCCGCCCCGGCCGGTGTAGAGGACGGGGTAGTGCGGGGCGAGCCTGCGGGCGACGTAGTTGGCCGACAGGATGGCCTGCTCGGTCGCGGCGGTGAGGCCGTCGCTGCCCATCATCCTGATGTACGCCCACGAGATCGGCAGGATCCCGGCGGAGCCGTAAGGCGCCGCGGAGACGGGACCGACGGGTGAGCCGTCGCGCAGCGGGTGGCCGGGCAGGTAGGGGGCGAGGTGGCCGCGGACGGCGACCGGGCCGACGCCGGGGCCGCCGCCGCCGTGCGGGATGCAGAACGTCTTGTGCAGGTTGAGGTGGGACACGTCGGCGCCGAACTGGCCGGGCTTGGCCAGCCCGACGAGCGCGTTGAGGTTGGCCCCGTCGACGTACACCTGGCCGCCGGCGTCGTGGACCTTGGCGCAGATCTCGGTGACGGTCTCCTCGTAGACGCCGTGCGTGGACGGGTAGGTGACCATGATGGCGGCCAGCCGGTCGCGGTGCTTGGCGATCTTGGCGTCGAGGTCGGCCAGGTCGACGTTGCCCTCGTCGTCGCAGGCCACGACCACGACCCGCATGCCCGCCATGACGGCGCTGGCGGCGTTGGTGCCGTGGGCGGAGGACGGGATGAGGCAGACGTCCCGCTCGGTGTCGCCGTTGGCGCGGTGGTAGGCGCGGATGGCGAGCAGCCCGGCGAACTCGCCCTGGGAACCGGCGTTCGGCTGGATGGAGACCTTGTCGTAGCCGGTCACCTCGGCGAGCCAGCCCTCCAGCGTCTCGATCAGCTCGACGTAGCCGAGCGCCTGCGTCTCGGGCGCGTACGGGTGGACGCCGGCGAACTCGGGCCAGGTGATGGGCTCCATCTCGGTGGTCGCGTTCAGCTTCATGGTGCAGGAGCCGAGCGGGATCATCGAGCGGTCGAGAGCGATGTCCTTGTCCTGGAGCCTGCGCAGGTAGCGCAGCATCGAGGTCTCGTTGTGGTGGGTGTTGAAGACCGGGTGGGTGAGGAAGTCCGACTCGCGCAGCAGCGTGGAGGGCAGCGCGTCGGAGGCGGACTCCGGCGCGACGCCGCCCTCGACGCCGAAGGCGGCCCAGACCTTGGCCAGTTCGGCGGCGCCGGTCTTCTCGTCGCAGGCGATGGAGACGTGGTCGGCGTCGGCCTGCCACAGGTTGACACCCCGCTCGGCCGCGGCGGCGACCACCTCGGCGGCCCGGCCGGGCACGCGGGCGCGCACGGTGTCGAAGAACTCGCCGTGCACGACCTCGACGCCGCCCCGGCGCAGCCCCTCGGCGAGCGCGGCGGCGTGCCGGTGGACGCGGCGGGCGATCCGGCGCAGCCCGTCGGGGCCGTGGTAGACGGCGTACATGCCGGCGATGACGGCGAGCAGGACCTGCGCGGTGCAGATGTTGCTGGTGGCCTTCTCGCGGCGGATGTGCTGCTCGCGGGTCTGCAGGGCCAGCCGGTACGCGGGGGCTCCGTCGGCGTCGACCGACACCCCGACCAGCCGCCCGGGCATCTGGCGCTGCAGTCCCTCGCGTACGGACATGTAGGCGGCGTGCGGGCCGCCGAAGCCGAACGACACGCCGAACCGCTGGGAGGAGCCGACGGCGATGTCGGCGCCGAGCTGGCCGGGCGCGGCCACGAGCGTGAGCGCCAGCAGGTCGGCGGCGGCCACCACCAGCGCGCCCGCCTGGTGCGCGCGCTCGGCCACGTCGCGGAAGTCGCGCAGCCGCCCGGACGCGCCGGGGTACTGGATCAGCACGCCGAAGCACTCGGGCAGCTCGCCCTCCAGGTCGCTCTCGACGAGCGTGATGCCGAGCGGTTCGGCGCGGGTGGCGAGCACGGCCTTGGTCTGCGGCAGCGTGTCGGCGTCGACCACGAACACCGGGCTCTTGACCTTGCCGGCGCGGCGGGCCAGCGTCATGGCCTCGGCCGCGGCGGTGGCCTCGTCGAGCAGGGACGCCCCGGCGACGGGCAGGCCGGTCAGGTCGGAGACGACGGTCTGGAAGTTCAGCAGCGCCTCCAGCCGGCCCTGCGAGATCTCCGGCTGGTACGGGGTGTAGGCGGTGTACCAGCCCGGGTTCTCCAGCAGGTTGCGGCGGATGACGGCGGGCGTCACCGTGTCGTAGTAGCCCAGGCCGATCATCGAGGTGAGCACCTGGTTGCGGCCGGCCAGGGCGCGCAGCTCGGCGATGGCCTCGGCCTCGCCGGCGGCGGCCGGCAAAGTGAGGCGGTCCTTGGCCCTGATGGCCTCGGGCACGGCGGCGGCCACGAGGTCGGCGACCGAGGCGAAACCGACGGCTTCGAGCATGCGCTGCTGCTCGGCCGGGGTGGGCCCGATGTGCCGGCTGGAGAAAGGCGGTGCTGACAGGTCGGTCATTGGAGATGCCTCCCGAGGCTGTGGAGACCGGCGCTGGGCGCGGGCTTATGCCGGATCTCCCCCTCTGTCATGACGACCTGAGAGCTTCACCCGCACCGGGCTTGCACCGTCGGTGAGGTGCGCCTGGTCTGACGCACCTGCTTTCCAGAGTTGCCTCACCCGAGCGGTACTGGCGCCTGAGAGATTCCGGGGAGGGTTGCTCCTTCGGCGCCCCGGCCGTGCCGGGGTCTCTCCCGCACGGGGTCGTCAGCAAGTCCTAGGTTACAGGCTTCGACCGGATTGGGGTGGTTCGGGGCTTCAGCCGGTGCGTCGCGCGCGGCGCCGCCGGGCCAGTTCGTCAGCGGGATGGTCGGCCGGGACGTCGTCCACGACCGCCGCCCGTTCCCCCGGCAGCTCCGCGAGGGATCCTTCGACCTCGCGCCAGACCCGGCCGAGCGCGATGCCGAACACGCCCTGCCCGCCCTGGAGAAGATCGATGACCTCGTCGGCCGAGGTGCACTCGTAGACGCTGACGCCGTCGCTCATCAGGGTGATCTGCGCGAGGTCGGCGACCCCGCGGTCGCGCAGATGCTGGACGGCGGTGCGGATCTGCTGGAGGGAGACTCCGGTGTCGAGGAGCCGCTTGACGACCTTCAGGACCAGGATGTCGCGGAAGCTGTAGAGGCGCTGGGAGCCGGAGCCTTGCGCCGCCCGTATGGTGGGCTCGACCAGCCCGGTCCGCGCCCAGTAGTCGAGCTGCCTGTAGGTGATGCCGGCCGCGGCACAGGCCGTGGGCCCGCGGTATCCGATGTCGTCCGGCAGCGCGGCAGGCTGCTCGTCGAAGAGCAAGCCCTGCTCTCCCGCACGCTGCCGCGCGCTTTCGCGCCGCACCGGATCTTCCTGGCCGGCCGTCTTTCCCTCGCCGCTGCTGACCGCCACGCGGACCTCCGGCTTTCTCTCATCCCGTGGCCTCATCTGGGGGTTCGTAAAAGGTCGGCCACGAGTTTCACTTGCACCGTAGGACTGTGACCATGCTCAGTCAACGATCCGGCTCGGCGCGTCGTGAAGCGTAAATGCACTGAAATACCTACCCCGCCTGGCCGAAGTCCTCGGGTGAGATCGTGTCAAGGAACTCCCTGAACTTCTCCACCTCGTCCTCCTGGTCGTCGGGGATGATCACGCCTGCCTCCTGGACCACCTCCTCGCTGGCGAAGATGCGGGCACCGGTGCGCAGCGCGAGCGCGATGGAGTCGGACGGCCGCGCGCTCACCTCAACACCGTTGGAGAACACGAGGTCGGCGAAGAAGATGCCGTCACGCAGCGCGACGATGTTGACGGCGCGCAGGCCCACGCCGAGGGCGCTGAGCACGTCCCTGAACAGGTCGTGGGTGAGAGGCCGGGGCGGCGGCTCGTCGGCCTGTGCCAGCGCTATGGCCGTCGCTTCGGTCATGCCGATCCAGATCGGCAGGAACCGGTCCCCGTGTGCCTCCTTGAGCAGAACGATCGGCTGATTGGTAGGCATCTCTACCCGGACGCCCACTACCTCCATCTGCAACACGGGCTGCTCCATATTCGACTGGCCGGTGGCCCGGCTCAGGTCATCGCTGGTCCGCTTCTGCATTTCAACGTAACACCCGCCGGGCCCTGAATGTCCCGCAGGCCGCTCATCGGCCCAGAACGTCCCGAACCCCCGTGCGCAGGAGCGCCGCGTGCAGGTCGAGCAGGAGCGAGGACAGCTCCCTGGCCACCTCGTCGGCCTCCCCGATGGCGCCCGGTTTGCGGCGTTTGAGGATGGGCGCGACCGTCTGCTCCACCAGCCCCGCCTCCCGCTCGGCGGCGGCCTTGACGGCGCGCAGGTGACGGGCGTGCAGCCCGAACCGGGCCAGCCCGCCCACGGCCCGGGCGATCTTCAGCGCCTCTTCGTCGTAGCGCCTGGCGACCGGGGCCAGCAGCCCGTAGTCCTCCAGCTCGGTGAGCGTCTCGTCGTCGAGGCCCGCGGCCTCCAGCAGCTCGGCGCGGGTGAGCCTGACCTCCTGCTTCTCCGGCAGCGCGCGGGGACGGCCGAAGTTCTCGGCCATCTTGTCCTTGATCACGCGCAGCGGGAGGTAGCGGTCGCGCTGCTCGGTCAGGATGTAGCGGAGCTGTTCGACGTGCAGGTGGGTGAACTTGCGGAAGCCCGACGGGGTGCGCTCGGGCTCGATCAGCCCCTCACCCTCCAGGAAGCGGATCTTGGAGATGGTGACGTCGGGGAACTCGCCCTGCAGCAGGGCGAGCACCTCCCCGATGCTCATGTGCGAGCGTGCCGCCTGGGAGCTCATGCGCCGCTGGGGGTCCGCATCAGGAACAGCAGCCGGAACTTGCCGATCTGCACCTCGTCGCCCGAGTGGAGCGGGACCTCCTCGATGCGCTCGCGGTTCACATACGTGCCGTTGAGGCTGCCCACGTCGCGCACCGAGAACTGGCCGCCGCGGTAGCGGTAGAACTCGACGTGACGGCGCGAGACCGTGATGTCGTCGAGGAAGATGTCGCTCTCGGGATGGCGGCCGGTGGTGGTCAGGTCCTTGTCGAGCCGGTAGCGGCTGCCCTGGTTGGGCCCCCGGGTGACGGTGAGCAGCGCCGTGCCCGGCGGGAGCTGCTCCACCAGCGCCCGCTCGGCCATCAGCATGTCGCCGGTCTCAGCCTCGTACGCCTCAATTCCCGCGACGGAGATCGTCGACGTGGTGTCCCCGGAGACCTCGAGTCTGGTCAGCTGGGACCCACAGCGGGAACAGAAACGGGCATCCTCGGGGTTGGCATGCCCGCACTGCGTGCAGTAGACGCTCGGCATCGATCGGCTCGGCCTCCTACCGCGAAGACGCGGCTACGGTGCTCGCGGCGCGCCTCGCTTCGCTCGTCAGGTTTTTGCGAATGCCGCAACTTACGCTGATCAGCGGCAAAGGTCAAGGCGGGGCGCTGGACGACAGGTTCGGACGCTGACAAAGTTACAACCGCCCCCACCTGAAGGTCCATGCCGCCGCGCGTTTCAACATTACGATCTTGCCGTCCTTCCCGGCAAATCCCGGACAGGAAGCGGCGATGTGTGGATCATGTCGCCTCCTCGACCACCCTAGCCCAGCGTTCGATCAAGAGCTGGGCGGTGTCGACGTCGGCCGCCTCGGCCCACAGGTCGGTGGCGGGTTCGGTGGCCGCGGGGAGGATGAGCACCCAGCTCCCGTCGTCGCCGACCACCCGCACCCCGTCGGTGGTGTCGATCCGGTGGCCGTCGCCGGACTCGGCCGCCTCGATGACCGAGCGCATCACCGCCCCCTTGGCCGCCCACTGCGTGGGGATCGTCCGCTTGAGCATCCGGGCCACCGGGATCCTGGCGTCGATCTGGCTGAGCGAGAGGCGGGTGCGGGCGACCAGCCCGAGCAGCCGCATGAAGGCCGCCAGCCCGTCGATGGCCGGGCTGAACTCCGGCACCACGAAACCGCCCCGCCCGTCACCGGCGAAGATCATGCCGGGGCCGGCGGCGGCCGAGGTGAGCGCGTCGACGGCGGTGGAGGTCCACTGCACCTGCACGCCGTGGAAGCGGCACACCTGCTCGGCGACCCGGGTGGTGGTGACGGGCAGCGCCACCTGGCCGCTCCTGCGCTCGGCCGCCACCAGGTCCAGGACCACCAGCAGCGCCCGCTCCTCGCTGATGAGCTGGCCCTGCTCGTCCACCAGCGCGATGCGCTCCCCCACCGGGTCGAACCGGACCCCGAACGCCGCCCGCGAGGAGCTGACCAGCTCCGCCAGCCGCTGCAGGTCGCGGCGGCGCTCGGCGAGCGTCTCGGTGGGCGACAGGTCGTCCAGCACGGCGTTGACGGTGAGCACCTCGATCCCGGCCCGGCCCAGCAGCCGCGGCAGCACCAGCGACGAGGTGCCGCCCGCGCAGTCGGCCACCACTTTCATGCCGCGCACGCCGGTCATGTCCACCCGGCTCAGCAGCTCGCGGGTGTAGTCCTCGACGGCCCTGGCCGGGTAGGTGAGCTCGGCGATCTCGCCGGGGAAGGCGCGGCGGAACTCCTGCCGCGAGAAGACCCGCTCCAGCTTGCGCTGGGAGCCGGGCGGCAGGTCGGCGCCGCGGTCGTCCATGATGACGATGTCGACGCTCTGCGGGTCGCCCGCCGTGGTGCGCAGCGCGACGCCGCCCGCCGCGGTGCCCCTGGCGGCGTGGAAGCGCGCCACCGGCAGCGGCGCGGCCTCCAGGTCGTCCACGTTGATCGCGCTGGCGGTGAGCGCCCCGATCACGGCCCGCTTGAGCGCCCGGGCGGCCAGCGAGGAGTCGCGCGAGATGACGACGTGCTCGCCCTTGCGCAGGGTCGTGGCGTACGCGCTGGCCAGGCGGACGCAGAGCTCGGGCGTGATCTCGACGTTGACCAGCCCGCTGACGCCGCGCGGGCCGAACAGGTTGCGCTGGCCGCGCGACTCCCAGATGACGCTGGTGTTGACGACGGCCCCGGCCTCTATGGTCTTGAACGGGTAGATCTTGACCCCGCTCGACACGTACGCCTCGGCCTCGATGACGCACTCGTCGCCGATGACCGCGTTCTCCTCTATGCGGGCGCCGCTCATCACGTCGGTGGACTTGCCGATCACGCAGCCGCGCAGGTGGGTGCCGGGGCCCAGGTAGACGTTGTCGTGCACGACCGCACGGTGCAGGAAGGCGCCCTCGCGCACCACCGCGTTGTTGCCGAGCACCGTGTACTCGCGCAGCTCGGCGCCGGCCTCGACCTTGGCGTACTCGCCGACGAACAGCGGCCCCTTGAGCACCGCGTCCGGCTCGACCGAGGCGGAGCCGGCCACCCAGACGCCGGGCGACACCTCGAAGCCGCCGATGTCGAGGCGGACCTTGCCGGACAGGGCGTCGGCCTGCGCCTTGAGGTAGCTGCCGTGGCTGCCGACGTCCTCCCAGTAGCCCTCGGCCACGTAGCCGTAGATGGGGGCGCCGCGCTCCAGCAGCCGGGGGAAGACGTCGGCCGACCAGTCGGCGGGCTCTCCGGCGGGGACGTCGCCCAGCACCTCGGGCTCCATGACGTAGATGCCGGTGTTGACGGTGTCGGAGAAGACCTGGCCCCAGGTGGGCTTCTCCAGGAAGCGCTGCACCCGCCCGGCCTCGTCGACGATGACGATGCCGAACTCCAGGGGGTTGGGCACCCGCTTGAGCCCGATCGTGACGAGCGCCCCCGTCTCCCGGTGGGAGCGGATCATGTCGGTGAGGTCGATGTCGGTGAGCGCGTCGCCCGAGATGACCAGGAAGCGGCCGTCGCGCAGCCGGGCGGCGGCGTTCTTGACGCTCCCGGCCGTGCCCAGGGGCACGTCCTCGATCGCGTACTGCAGGCTCATGCCGAGCTCGTCGCCGTCGCCGAAGTAGTTGCGTACGAGCGCGGCCAGGAACTGGACGGTGACCACGGTCTCGGTGACGCCGTGCCGTTTCAGCAGGCGCAGCACGTGTTCCATGATCGGGCGGTTGACCACCGGAAGCAGGGGTTTGGGCTGGTTGGCCGTCATCGGCCGCAACCGGGTGCCTTCGCCGCCCGCCATGACAACCGCCTTCACCCGCTCACTCCTTCGTGTTCGCGGTCACGAGCTGTCGTACCTGTATCGCGTACAACACGCCGGCCCACCAGTAGAGCCCCGTTCCCCACAGCGCGAACGCCCACCCTGCGACGCGTGCCCCTTCGGCATACCACCCCGTGTGGGAGGCAAGGAAGAGGAGAGGGAAGGCGTACATGAGGTTGAACATGGCGGCCTTGCCCAGGAAATGCACCTGAAGTGCCCGATAACCATGTTTACGGAGAACGGGGAAGAACGCGCCGACGAAGATTTCCCGGGCGAGGATCACGGCCGCCAGCCACCACGGAATGATCTCCCTCACCAGCAGCGCCAAGATCGTCGCGAACACGTACAGCTTGTCCGCGGCCGGATCGATCAGCCGCCCGAGCCTGCTCACCTGGTTGAACGCGCGAGCGACCTTCCCGTCCAGCCAGTCGGTCAACCCGGCCACCGCCAGCACAGCGAGCGCCCATCCGTCCGCCCGCGGCCCCAGAGCCAGCCACAGGAACACAGGCACGCCGAGAAGGCGCAGGAAGCTCAGCAGGTTCGGAACCGTCCAGATTCGGTCCTCGGCGGAAGTTTCACTCACGCCCCAGACCCTACTGTGCGAACTCCCAGCACAGCGGGGCCGCTTCCGGCCAGGTCGGGGGCGTCAGGCGCGGGTGCGGCCGGTTTTCCGCGGAGCGGATTCGAGCGAATAAGTCCAAGCCGGGCAAGCTCCAGAGGCAGAACCCGGAGATCCAGGACCGGTAACCCGGTGAGAGAAACGGGACCCGCGCGGGAGACGCGATCGCCGGCCTCACGCCGAAAAGCGGGACGGGGAGAGCGCCCCGCCGTCGCCGGGCTCACGCCGTAGAAACAGAACTGTGAAGGTCCGCGTGAGCGAGGGGATCGCCGGGCCCGCCCTTGTAAGGCGGGACCAGGACAGCCCGAGAGGGATGTGTGGGGTCGTGAGGGGGCCTCCGCCGTGAGGGGCGTCGGACGAGAGGCCTAAGGGCGCCGTCGTGAAGGGGCGGAGGTTATTCGGCGCGGGGGAGGCGTAAGGGCGCCGTCGCGAGAGGCGGGGGGTTATTCGGTGCGGGGGGAGGCGGCGCGGGCGGCGTCGATGAAGGCGGTGATCAGCGCCGGGTCCTTGACGCCGGGAGAGGCCTCGACGCCGCTGGAGACGTCGACCCCCCACGGGCGGGCGGCGGCCACGGCCTCGGCGACGTTGCCGGGGGCCAGGCCGCCGGCGAGCAGCCACTGTCCGGTCGGACGGCCGCGGACGGCCGACCAGTCCCACGGCTCGCCGGAACCGGCCCGGGGCGCGTCGACGAGGAGCAGGCTCTCGTCGAAGGCGCCGCATCGGAGGTCGGCCTGGGCGTCGACGGCCCGGATCAGGGTGAGCCCGAGGTCCTTGAGCGCGGTGAAGTCGCCGTGCGGGTGACGCCCGTGAAGCTGGATGGCGCGCACCCCGGCCGTGAGCGCCGCGGCCCGGACCGTCGCCGGGTCCTCCCCGCGGAACACGCCCACGGTGAGCACCTCCGGCGGGACCGCGGCCGCCAGTTCGGCCGCCCGCTCCGGCGTGATCTGCCGTGGGCTGGCGGTCATCACGAGCCCGATGGCGTCGGCACCCGCCTCGACGGCGGCGGCCACGGCGCCGGGATCGGTCAGACCGCAGATCTTCACGTACACACCCAAGAGGTTAGCGGCGCGGGCACTCCCCCCGCGACCACGCCGGGATGAGCACCTCGGATCGCCCCGGCAACACCCACGATCGCGCCGGGCGGTTGTCCGTGCGGAACTCCACCCTGCCTCCCGGGCGGTTGCCCATGCGGGAACACCACCCCGCCTCGTGACAGGTTCAGCTGTACGGATGAGCATCGTGGCGGGTTTCAGCCGTACGAGTGAGCATCGTGGCGGGTTCAGCCGCACGAGTGAGCAGCCGGAGCGCCTTTACACTGTAGATTCATTGGAAAGCAGGCCGGTGGACGACGCCCCAGGTCATGGCCGCCGAGAGAGCCGGGAACGGCTTGGGACCGCCCTCACGGCGGAGGATGCCGTATCCTCCAAGTGGCCGGATCTCCGCCGGGGAGACCCGGAGGCGATCTTCCCTCTACCGTCGGAGCCATGTCCAACGACACCTCGCTGTTCCTGGGCCAATTCCTGCGCTCACCAGCCACGATCGGCGCCTTCTGGCCCAGCTCGCAGCGGCTAGCCGCGGCGGTCTGCGCACCGGTGCCCGAACGCGGTGAGCCGACCGTGGTGGAGCTGGGGCCCGGGACAGGACCGTTCACCGCGGAGATCCAGCGCCGGCTGGACGGCCGGGGTCACCACCTCGCGGTGGAGCTCAACGAGACGATGGCCGCGCTGCTGGCCGAGCGTTTCCCGACCGTCGACGTGGTCAACGGCGACGCCGCCAAGCTGCCGGAGCTGCTGGCCGAACGCGACCTGAAGCACGCGGACGTGGTGGTGAGCGGGCTGCCGTGGGCGGCGTTCCCGCAGCGGCTGCAGCTCGTGCTGATGGACGCGGTGACGTCGGTGATGAGCCAGACGGCCGCGTTCACCACTTTCTCGTACGTGCACGCGATCCCGCTGAGCAGGGCGCGGCGCTTCCGGGCGCTGCTGACCGAGCGGTTCGAGGAGGTGGTGGCGGGGCGGACGGTGTGGCGGAACGCGCCTCCGGCGTTCGTGTTCCACGCGCGCAGGCCTCGCCCCCGAACAGAGCTTCCTTCTACCATGGCGTGATGGATTTCACTCTCCCGGAGAGCGCGCTCGCCGTGCAGCGGGGCGTCGCCGACATCTGTGCCCGCTACGACCTTGATTACTGGCAGCGGTGCGAGGCCGAGAAGCGCTGGCCGCAGGAGGTGTGGGAGGAGCTCGGCGAGGGCGGCTGGCTGGGGCTGGCGGTGCCGGAGCGGTTCGGCGGGGGCGGGCAGGGCCTGCTGGAGCTGGCGGTGGCGACGGAGACGATCTCGGCGTCGGGCGCGGCGGGCGGCTCGGCTTTCACGTACGTGCTGACGCCCGGTTTCGGGGCGCTGACCCTGACCCGCCACGGCAGTGCGTGGCAGCAGGAGGAGCTGCTGCCGCGGCTGGCGAGCGGCGAGCTGGAGACGTGTTTCGCGCTGACCGAGCCGGACGCCGGGTCGAACTCGCTGGCGATCACCACCTCGGCCCGCCGCGACGGCGACGACTTCGTGATCAACGGGCAGAAGATCTGGATCACCGGCGTGCAGCGGGCCACCTGGATGCTGCTGGTCACCAGGACGGTGCCGGCGGCCGAGGCCAAGCCGCGCACTCACGGGCTGACCGTGTTCCTGGTCAACGTGCCGGAGGCGGTCGCGGCCGGGCGGCTGTCGTTCCAGCCGATCCCGAAGATGGGCGCCAACACCACGCCGTCGAACATGGTGTTCATCGACGACCTGCGGGTGCCCGCCGCGAACGTGGTGGGCGAGATCGACCAGGGCGCGGCCGTGCTGTGGGACATCCTCAACCCCGAGCGCGTCCTGCTGGCGGCCTCCGCGCTGGGCGGCGCCGAGGTGGCGCTACGGGTGGCCGTGCAGTACGCCAAGGAGCGCGAGGTGTTCGGGCGGCCGATCGGCGCCAACCAGGCGGTGGCGTTCCCGCTCGCCCAGGTGAAGGCGAAGATCGAGCTGGCCCGGCTGATGATCTACAAGGCGGCCTGGTCGTTCGACCGGCGGCTGCCCTGCGGCACCGAGGCCAACATCGCCAAGCTGACCGCCTCCCAGGCCGCCTGGGAGGCCGCCGATGCCGCCTTCCAGACCCACGGCGGCATGGCGTACTCCCTGGAGTATCCGGTGGCCCGGCTGCTCGCCGACGCCCGGATCGGGAGGGTGGCACCCGTGACCGAGGAGCTTCTGCTCAACTACCTCGCGACGCAGGTGCTCGGCCTCCCCCGCGGCTTCTGACCGCCACCCGGCCCGGACCGCGGCGGGCCGCTGCTTCGTCCCCCGGGGCTGCGTTCTCGGCCCCGGCGGACAGGCCCCCGGTGCGATCCGGCCATGCGTTCCATGCCTGTGCGACTACCCCGGTTACGGCGGCGAAACCCCAGTTCAGGTGAAGCGCGGCGGCCGTTTCTCGCGCACCGCCCGGACCCCTTCCGCGACGTCGGGGCCGGTGAATCCGAGGAACTCCATGGCGAGCGAGGCGTCGAACGCGGGCCCGGCCAGGCGCAGCCAGTTGTTGAGCGCGTACTTGGTGAGCCGGATGGCCTCCGGCGAGCCGGCGGCGAGCTTGACCGCGATCTCCAGGGCGGTCTCGTGGACGGCGTCGTCGTCGGCGCAGAGGCTGACCAGCCCCATCCGCTCGGCCTGCTCGCCGGTGACGGGCTCGCAGAGCAGCAGATGGTACTTGGCCTTGGCCATGCCGCACAGCAGCGGCCAGACGATGGCGGCGTGGTCGCCTGCGGCGACGCCGAGGCGGGTGTGGCCGTCGATGATGCGCGCGGTGCGGCCGGCGACGGAGATGTCGGCGAGCAGGGCGACGGCCAGCCCGGCGCCCACGGCCGGGCCCTGGATGGCGGAGACCACGGGCTTGGCGCAGTTGATCACGTTGTAGACGATGTCGCGGGCCTCGGTGAAGACGCGCATCCGCATGTCGTGGTCGCGCGTCATCTCCTCGATCATGGCCAGGTCGCCGCCCGCGGAGAACGCCTCGCCCTCGCCGCGGACCAGCACGGCCCGGACGGAGTCGTCGCGGTCGGCGTCGCGCCAGATCTCGGCCAGTTCGCGGTGGCCGGTGCTGTCGACGGCGTTGAGCCGGCCAGGCGCGCTGATGGTCACGCGCAGCACGCCGTCGGCGGGACGGTCCAGCTTGAGCCGCTCGTAGGCCTTCTCGTACGTCACAGGAACTCCTTGAGCCGGGCGGCGACGAACTCCCGCGCCTCGGCCGCCTGGTCGAACAGGCGCGGCAGGGCGAAGAAGCTGTGGACCGCGCCCTCGTACCGGCGCAGCTCGACCGGCACCCCCGCCTCGGCGAGCCGGGCGGCGTAGCGTTCGCCCTCGTCGCGCAGCACGTCGCACTCGGCGGTCACCACGGTGGCGGGGGGCAGCCCGGCGAGGGACTCCAGCCGCAGCGGCGACAGCCGCGGGTCGGCGGGGTCGGCGCCGGCGGCGTACTGGCGCAGGAACCAGGCCATCTCCCTGGCGTCCAGGCCGTAGCCCCGGGCGAACTCGCGGTAGCTGGGGGTGTCCATGGCGGCGTCGAGCACCGGGTAGACGAGGACCTGGTGGGCGAGGGCGAGCCCGGCGTCGCGCGCCTGCCAGGCGGCCACCGCGGCGAGGTTGCCGCCCGCGCTGTCGCCGACCACGGCGACCCGGCCGTCGCACTGGTAGAAGGCGGGCCGGGCGAAGACATCGCGCACGACGGTCCAGGCGTCGTCGGCGGCGGCCGGGAACGGGTGCTCGGGGGCGAGCCGGTAGCCGACGGAGACGACCACGGCGCCGGTGCGGATGGCCAGGTCCCGGCCGAGCGCGTCGTTCCGTTTGACGCTGCCGAAGACGAAGCCGCCGCCGTGGAAGTAGACGACGACGGGCAGCGGCTCGTCGCCGCGGCCGGCGCGGTAGATGCGGATGGGCACGCCCTCGGCCGTCTCGTCGCGGACCGAGGGCAGCTGCGCGAGCGGGCCGCGGTGGGCGGCGAGCCCGTCGACGGCGCGCATCTCCCGGATCCGCTCCAGATCGAGCGTGTCCGGGTCGTCGCCCAGGTCCGACGGGTAGGCGGAGACGTACGCGCGGGCCTGGGGATGCAGCGTCATGATCGAAGCCTAGCGGGCGGCTTCCACCAGCGCATCGAACAATCCGTTCGCGCCCTGGCCGGTGTCACGCTCGGGGTGCCACTGCACGCCGACGCCGAACCGGTGGCCCTGCAGCTCGATGCCCTCCACGATCTGGTCGTCGGCCCAGGCCACGGCGAGCAGCCCGGTGCCGAGGCGGCGCACCGACTGGGTGTGCGGGGCGACGACCTCCACCTGGTCGCCGACGGCCTTGCCGAGCTTGCTCGACACGCTCACCTGGATGCGGTGGCGGGCGCCGGGCTCGTTGTGCCGCTCGTGCTCCAGCATCTCGGGCAGCCACGGGATGAGGCTGCCGCCCTGGGCGACGTTGAGCACGTGCATGCCGCGGGCGATGCCCAGGACGGGGATGTCGGCCTGGACGGCGGCGCGGGCCAGGGCCAGCTCGAACCGGTCGCGGTGCGGCTGCGGCTCGGGGGCGCGGGGGTCCTGCTCGCCGCCGTAGGTGCTCGCGCCCACCTCGACGCCGCCGGTCAGCACCACGCCGCGCAGCGTCCTGACGTAGTCGCCGATGGCGTGCGGGCTGATGGGCGGCAGCACCACCGGCGCGCCGCCGGCCCGTTCGACCGCCTTGGCGTACGCGGGCGGGGAGAGCACGGCCTCGCGCACGTATTCATCCCAGCGGGCGGCCTCGAGGTAGGCGGTGACGCCGATCAGCGGTCGGGACATGCGATCTCCAAGGGAGGGTTGTGCGGGGTGGCCTGGGGTGCGGGCACCTGACCATCATGGCGCACACCATTTCGCTTATGTCGCTTGTCCCACAAGTCTCCTCCCGGCTGCCCGTCTGGAGCTCGCCGTCCGGTCCCGGCGCAGGGCGGCCGGGAGCAAGGATTCACCGTCCAAATCCGTAAATATCGGCATGAAGCCGAATACAATTCTTATTCGTGTTTAATACTCGAAACACCGCGCCAGCAGATAGAGAAAACAGCGTGACCGTTACCGATAGTTCAGATCCGCACTTCATCGGGCGAATCGGTTGTGGGGCTACGGACGCGGTGTAACACTGGATTTCGAGCGATCGGACGTGCCGGGGCAGGCCGGACGCTCATCACCCGGAGCCGCCAGGGAGGTGGGACAGCACGACCGGAAATGATTTCCGGTCTATAGGACGGGTTGGGTATATGTCATTGAATCCGCGCCTGGTCAAGGAGAGTTTCTCCATCATCGAGCCGGTGGCCGACAAGGCGACCGCATACTTCTACGGCAGGCTGTTCGCGGAGAACCCGCACCTGCGCGGGATGTTCCCGCCGGCGCTGGACGTCCAGCGCGACCGGCTCTTCAGCGCGCTGACCCGCATCGTGTGGAGCGTCGACAGCCCGGAGAGCATGCGCGCGTACCTGAGCCGGCTGGGGAGGGACCATCGCAAGTACGGAGTGCTCGCCGAGCACTACACCGCCATCGGCAGCGCGCTGCTCGCCACCGTCCGGCGCTTCGCCGCCGCCGTCTGGAACGCCGAGGTCGAGGCCGCCTGGGTGTCGGCGTTCACGGCGGCGGCCAACATCATGATCGAGTCCGCCGAGGCCGACGCCGGGGTCTCCCCCGCCTGGTGGCTGGCGGAGGTGGTGGACCACGAGCGCCGCCACAGCGACATCGCGGTCGTCACCCTGCGCCCGTCGGAGCCGCTCCCGTACACGCCCGGCCAGTACGTCAGCGTGCAGACCGCGCGCTGGCCGCGGGTGTGGCGGACGTACTCGATCGCGAACGCGCCGCGTCCCGACAACACGATCCGGCTGCACGTGCGCTCGGTGCCCGGCGGCTGGGTGTCGGCCACGCTGATCCGCGACACGCGCATCGGCGACACGGTCATGCTGGGCCCGCCGATGGGCTCGATGGCCCCGCCCGAGCACGACGGGCGCGACCTGCTGTTCGTGGCGGGCGGCACCGGGCTGGCGCCGCTGAAGGCGATCATCGAGCAGGTGATCGCCTCCGGCCGCCGCCGCGGGATGCACCTGCTGTACGGGGCGCGCACCGCGGCCGAGCTGTACGACCTGCCGGACCTGGTCAGGATGGAGTCCGCGTTCCCGTGGCTGCGGGTGCTGCCCGTGGTGTCGGACGATCCGGGGTACGAGGGGATCCGGGGGCGCCTGGCGGACGTGACGCGCCGCTTCCACTCCTGGGCCGAGCACGAGGTGTACGTGTGCGGGCCGCCCTCGATGGTCACCGAGACGGTGGGCAACCTGCGGCGCGACGGGGTGCCGCCGCAGCGCATCCACCGGGACGTGATGCCCGGGGAGCGGTGATCAGCGGAACGCCGCGGCGGTCTCCTCGTCGGCGGGCCAGAACGTCTCGATCGCCAGCTCGGAGGCCGTCACCTCGACGGGCGTGCCGAAGGTGGCGATCGTGGTGAACATGGACAGCACGCGGTCGCCGTGCCTGATCCGGAACGGCAGCAGGATGTCGCCCGGGCCGGGCACGTGCGTCACGTTCAGGTCCACGCCGGGGTAGCGGTAGGCGGCGAGTTCGTCGTGCAGCTCGGCCAGCCGCCCGTGCCCGGACATCTCGGCCTGCCTGCGGAGCTGGTGCAGCAGGCGGGCGCGGACCTCGGCCAGGTTCACCAGCCGCCCGCCCAGCGCCTCCGGGTGCAGGGACAGCCGCATCACGTTGACCGGCTCCGCCAGCAGCTCCTCCGGGACCCCCGCCGTGAACAGCCCGGCCGCCGTGTTCGCGGCCACCAGGTCCCACGCGGCGTCCACGACCAGCGCCGGGTACGGTTCGTGCCCGGCCAGGATCGTGCCGAGCGCCTCCCGTACCGCCCGCATCTCGGGGTCGCGCACCTCGCGCTCGGCGAAGACCGGCGCGAACCCCGCCGCGACCAGGAGCCGGTTGCGGTGCCGCAGCGGGATGTCCAGCTCCTCGGCCAGCTTCATCACCATCTCCCTGCTGGGCCGGGCGCGCCCGGTCTCCAGGAAACTGATGTGCCGGCTGGAGACGCCGGCCTCGATCGCCAGATCGAGCTGGCTGACGCGGCGCCGCTGCCGCCACGTACGCAGCAATTCACCAAACGTCTCTTCTTGTACGGCAACAGCTCCCATATCCGGCACATTAGCGATGACAGGAGAAAGACCACGATTACCCGGGAGGTAATCGCGGGGCGAATCTCCCAGAACTCAGCGAGCCCGGCAGCCCCGTGACACGATGGCCGCAACCGACCACGGGAGCGAACGCCATGACAGAGACATTGCTCGCCATCGGCACCCGCAAGGGCCTGTTCCTCGCCCGTTCCACCGCCACCGGCGCGTTCCGCGTCGACCCGGTCCGGTTCTCCACCGTCGGGGTCCCCTCCGTCGCGATCGACACCCGCGGCCGGACTCCCCGCCTGCTGGCCGGCATCGAGTACGGCCACTTCGGCCCCTCGGTCATGTACTCCGACGATCTCGGCGAGACCTGGCAGGAGGCCGGCCAGCCGCCGATCGCCTTCCCCGAGAAGACGGAGGCCACGCTCACCCGCGTCTGGCAGCTCACGCCCTCCCCCTCGGAGCCCGGCGTGGTGTGGGCCGGCGCCGAGCCGGGCGCGCTGTTCAGGTCGGAGGACGGCGGCGTCACCTACCGCCTGGTGGAGAGCCTGTGGGAGCACCCGCACCGGCCCCGCTGGCAGCCGGGCGGCGGCGGGCTCTGCCTGCACACGATCATCCCGCACCCGACCGACCCGCGCGTGCTCGGCGTGGCGGTCTCCGCCGCCGGCTTCTACCGCACCGCCGACGGCGGCCTGACGTGGGAGGCGGCCAACCGGGGCATCCGCGCCCCGTTCCTGCCCGAGGGGCAGCAGTATCCGGAGTTCGGCCAGTGCGTGCACAAGGTGGCGATGGACCCGGCCCGGCCGGACCGGCTGTTCCTGCAGCACCACTTCGGCGTCTACCGCAGCGACGACTTCGGCGGCGCCTGGCACGACATCGGCGCGGGGCTGCCCTCCGACTTCGGCTTCCCCATCGTCACCCACCCGTCCCGCCCGGACACGCTGTACGTGCTGCCGCTCCACGCCGACGTGGACCGCACGCCGGTGGACCACCGCTACCGGGTCTTCCGCAGCGCCGACGCGGGCGGGTCGTGGGAGCCGCTGGAGCGGGGGCTGCCCGAGGGCCCGGTGTACGCGAGCGTCCTGCGCGACGCGATGGCCGCCACGGAGACGGGCCTGTTCTTCGGCACCCGCGACGGCGAGGTCCACTGGTCGGCCGACGACGGGGCGACCTGGTCGAGGGTGGCCGCCCACCTGCCCGACGTGCTGACCGTGCGGGCGGCGGTGCTCTGAGCCATGGCCCGTCCGGTGATGCTGGTCGTGTTCGTGCTGCCCGCCGTGCTGCGCCGGTGGGTGAGCGGCCGTACGGAGGTGAAGGTGTTCGCGGTCGGCCGCGACCGCCACTCGCCGCCGACCCTGGGCGCGGCGCTCGACGTGCTGCGCCGCACCCACCCCCTGCTGGAGGAGCGGATCAGGGACGAGTACGGGCGGATCCGCCGGCACATCAGCATGATCGTGTGCGGCGAGAACGCCCGCGGCCTCGGCGGCCTCGACTGCGCGCTGCCGCCGGGCGCGGAGGTCTACGTCATGCCCGTCCTGGCGTGAGCCGGGCCGGTCAGGGGCAGACGCGGCCGTTGGCCTCGAAGGCGGCGTGCGTCAGCGGCATGAGCCCGGCCCAGATGGCCTCCATCTGCTCGGCCACCATCTCGATCTCCCGCTGCGGGAACGACGGGAACGTGGAGTCCTCGCGCTTGACCCGCAGGGAGAGGAAGTTCATCAGGGCGCGGGCGTTGCAGGTGGCGTACATCGAGGAGTAGAGGCCGACCGGCAGGACCGTGCGGGCGACCTCCCGGGCGACCCCGGCGTCGAGCATCTCCTGGTAGGCGCGGTAGGACTGGCGGTAGCTCTCCATCGTCGCCTCGGTGACGAGCTTGTGCTGCTCGGGGGTGCCCTCGCGGAAGACGTACTTGCCGGGCCTGCCCTCCTGCACCAGCTTGCGGTCGGGGCCCGGCACGTAGAAGACCGGCGTCAGCTGCCGGTACCGGCCCGACTCCTCGTTGTAGGAGAAGGTCCGGTGGCGCATGAACTCGCGGAAGACGAAGATCGGCGCGCTCACGTAGAAGGTCATGGACGAGTGCTCGAACGGCGTGCCGTGCCGGTCGCGCATCAGGAAGTTGATCAGGCCCTTGGAGCGCTCGGGGTCGGCCTCGATCTCGGCCAGCGAGCTCTCGCCCTTGGTGGAGACGCGCGCCGCCCAGAGCACGTCGGCGTCTGACGCGGCGGACTTGACGAGCTCCACGTCCATGTCGCTGCGGAACGTGATCTCGGGCTCGGCGCTGCCCATGGGAACCCCCCGGTCGGTTCGGTGATGCTGACGGCACCCAAGCAAACCACAGGCGGGGGCCCGCCGGAGCCGGGCCCCCGCCGGGGGTCAGCAGCGGCGGGCCGGCCGGTCGCGGATGACCAGGTCGGTGTCGCCGGCGGTGCCGTCGTACCAGATCACCCGTCTGCCGTCACCGGCGGCGGGCAGGTACTGGTTGCCGCGGTTGCAGGAGAAGCGCTCCAGTTTCCCGCCCGTCATCGGGATCTGGAACAGTTTGGGCAGGTCGCGGTTGCGCGGCGTCAGCCCCGGCTGGACGTTGACCGTGACGGTCGTGTCCACGGCGTCGAGCCAGACAACCCGGGGCGCGTCCGGGCCGTCCGGGACGAGCGCGGTCGTGCCGGTGCCGTCGGTCGCCGCCCGCATGACGCCCGCCCTGCCGTCGCCGTCGGTGTCGGTCAGCCAGACGACGTGCCGGGAGGTGATGACGGGCCTGCCGGAGAACGACGGGCCCCCTCCGGTGCCGGGCACCTCGGGCACCACGACCTCGGTCCGGCTGGCCACGTCGTACACGGCCGGGGTCGAGCGGCCGGCGCCGCCCTCCTCCCAGACGCGCACGTACGCCACCTTGCCGTCCTCGACCGAGGGCTGGAAGCCATGCACCCCGGGCTCGGCGGTGATGACGACGGGCGCGGCGGCGCCGTGCTTGACCCACACCTCCTTCTCGCCGGTGGCCGGGTCGGTGCCCGCCCAGGCGACGGTGTCGCCGTCGACCGCGACGCCGTTGATGACCTCCGGCGACTCGTGCAGGACGGTCTCCGGCGCGCGGCGGTCCAGGGGCCGCGACAGGACCCGGAACGTCAGCTGCGGCCCCGTCCGCATGGACACCCAGACGGCGCGGCGGCCGTCGGTGGCGGGCAGGTCGTCGAGGTCGTCGTTCTCCGACAGCCGGACCGGCCCGCCGCCGCCTGTCCGGCCGGTGACGATGTAGGTGGGCCCGGTGCCGTCGGCGGCGCCGCCGGTCATCACGTACCGGTCGCCTGCGAGGCCCGGCGGCGTGAACGCCACGGTGAGCCCGTCGGCGAGCACCCGGCTGTCGGTGGGGATGCGCCGTTCCCAGCCGGGCCGGATGCCGTGCCGGTCGAAGGCCCGCGCGACGGTGAGCCGGTCGCGGGCGGGCAGGCGGGCGGCGCGGGCGGCGGACTCGACGGCGCGGCGGCCGTCCACGAAGTCGTCGAGCGGGGTCATGTACTCGGTGAGCGCCTTGTAGACGACCCGGTCGGTCTTCGCGCCGCCGAGCGCCTCGCGGATCTCCCACAGGGCGCCGGAGAAGATCGTCGAGTTGAGGTGGACCCCTCCGCTGTCGAGGCTGACCCCGGCGCCGATGTAGTCGCGGGTGGCGTGCCGGCCGTCGCCGAGGTCGCGGATCGCGCAGGCGGCGGGCGCGGCGGTCTTGCACAGCCGTTCGCCGAGCAGGCTCGCCTCCGGGTCGGTCATGGGCACGCCGAGCGTGTCGACCTCGATGGCGTTGCCGAAGTAGTCGGCGAGGGCCTCGTTGATGGCGCCGGACTGGCCGAGGTAGAGCAGGCCGGCGCTGTGCTCGATGACGCCGTGGGTCATCTCGTGGCCCACGACGTCGAGGCCGGCGGCGAAGGAGTGGAAGTCGGGGCCGCCCCCGCCGTACACCATCTTGGTGCCGTCCCAGAAGGCGTTGGCGAACGGCTCGCCCTCGTCGGTGACGTCGACCACCGAGTGCATGGTGCCGCCGCGGCCGTCGAGCCCGTCGCGGCCGAGCTCCCGGAAGTAGGAGTAGACGAGGCCCGCGTGGTGGTGGGCGTCGACCGCGCCGCTCTCGGTGTGCTCGGGCCCGAACGCGGGGGTGTCCGAGCGGGCCGGTTCCAGCCCCTGCGGGATGCCCGGCACCACGTAGCCGGAGACGTCGCCGCCCTTGGCGTCGTAGGTGAGGATCTCGCCGGTGGCGCCGTTCCACATGGGCCTGGAGCGGTCGCGCAGCTCGTAGGCGCCGTCGTCGCGCAGGTGAGCGCGGAGGGTGACGCTCTGGCCGTGCGCGGTCGTGCCGCTGGCCTCGCCCGGGTCCGCCAGGCGCAGCCGGTCGACGCTGAACAGGGCCCGCCCGGTGTGCGCGTCGACGTACGCCTCGCGCAGCAGCGGCAGGCCGAGCCGCGCGTCCCGGCCGCGGAGCGTGACCCGCCAGGCGAGCACGCCGCTGCCGGTGGGCACGACGACGAGCTCGCCGGCTCCGGCTTGAACGGTCTCGCGGGTGGCGCGGTCGGGGATGAGCCGGGCGCGGGCCAGTTGCCCGGCCTGCCCGGCGGTGATCGCGGGGGTGGTGGCGACGTCCAGCTCGGTGAGATAGCGGCCGCCCGCGCCGGTGACCGTACGCTGCCCGCCCTCGTTGCGGAAGTGGACCAGGTACTGGCCGCCGAGCACCGGCAGGCCGCGGTGGCGCTGGGCGAACCTGACCGTCTCGTCCCGGCCGTCGGCGACGGTGTGCAGCGGGGTCAGGTCGGCCGGGTCGATGTGGTAACGCGGGCCGGCCAGGTGGTCCCGGGCGGCGGCGACGGGGTCGCCCGCCCCGGCGGGCTCGGCGAGGCCGCTGACCTCCGCCGGGGCCTCGGTGCCCGCGCGGGACTCGACCTGGGGCGGCGGGGGGTCGTCGGCCGCCGCGACGCCGGGTAAGGCGAGGACGACGGCGAGCGCCGTGGTGATGAGAGCGGGGGGACGCCAGGACACGGCACCTCCAGGTGTGGACAGACACCGGCGTCCCCGATCATCACTGCCGGGTTTACTACCCGACAAATCACGATTTGGTAACTCAGAGGCGGTACACCCGGCGGGCGTTGCCCGCGCCGATCATGTGCGCGACCCTGGCGGCGTCGGCGGTGGTCCACTCCCCCGCGTCCAGCCGCTCCTTCAGCGCCTGCCCGAGCGCCCGCCGGAAGTAGACCGCGCCCAGCAGGCACGTCTCGGCCAGGCCGCGGCAGCCGGAGCCGTACAGCTGCTTGTGGAACGGCGCCAGCTCCAGCAGCTCGGCCAGCACCCGGGGCGACCCGGCGGCGGTGTGGGCCAGGGCGAGCCCGATGTCCACGTACACGTGTGGGAAGGCGTGCGCCAGCTGGGCCGCCTCGCGCTGGTAGGGGTAGCCGGTGAGCAGGACGACCGGCACCCCGGCGGGCTGCAGCGCCCGGATGAAGCCGGTGAGCAGGGCCGGGCGGGCCAGGTGGAGCCCGGCCTCGCAGGCGGCCAGGCCCGTCTGCACCTGCAGCGGCAGCCCGCGCTCGCGGGCCACGTCGGCGGCGGCCCAGAGCAGGTGGCGGGCCAGCGCCGGCTCGGCGAGCGGCTGCTTGGGGTCGGCGAGGCGCCGGTTGGCGGCGGCGAGCACCGCGCCCCGGCTGGGCCGCGCCGGGTCGAGGTCGAGCCCGACCCGCCCGGCCACGACGGTCTTCAGCCCGGCCGCCCGGACGGCGCGGGCGGACAGCTCCTCGCCGAGGCTGTCCAGGTACTCGACGCCGCCGCCCGCCATCTCGGCCACGTCCTGCTCGATCTGCTCGATCCTGACGATCTCGTCGGCGCCCGCGCCGCCGCCCGCGCCCATCTCGGCCGCGGTCAGCAGGTCGGCGCCCTCGGTGCCGGTGTCGACGAGGAACGCCGAGACGCCGGCGGCGCGCAGCAGGAGCCGGTTGACCTCGGCCGCGCCCAGGTCGGCGCGGCGCGACAGGTAGACCGCGGCCGGCGCGCGCGGCTCCAGGCCGAGCACGGGCGCGCACCAGCGCCGCACGGCCGCGCCGAGCGGGGTGTCGAAGTGGGTGGTGCCGGGCGGGGCCGGGCTGCCGCCCTCGTTGAGCAGCAGCTCGAAACGGCCGCGGGTCAGGTCGTCGCGGCGCACCCCGTGGCAGGCGTGGTCGACGAGCGGGGCGAGGAGGGCGTCACGCACCGTGTCGGGCAGATCTACGGGGAGCATGCGGGAGACTCTAGGCGGTTCCCGCACGCCCCCGCGGACGTTTTACCGACTCACCGGCTCAGCCTCAGCACGTTCTGGATGATCTTCGCGCCGACGCCGTCCTCGGCGGTGAGGATCGACTCCGGGTGGAACTGCACGGCGAAGCGGCGCCGCTCGGGGTCCTCGATGGCCATGACGTTGCCGTCGGGGGTGACGGCGGTCGCCGTGAAGCCCACCACTCCGGGCCGCTTGGCGTGCAGCGAGTGGTAGCGGGCGGCGGTGAACTCTTCGGGCAGCCCGTCGAGCAGGGCGCTGGGGCCGAGCCGGGAGACCTGCCCGCGCTTGCCGTGCTCGGGCTGATCGAGCAGTTCGAGTGTGCCGCCGGCGTGCTCGACCATCGCCTGCAGGCCCAGGCAGACGCCGAAGACGGGCAGGTTCCGGGCGTAGAGCTGGTCGATCAGGGCGGACATCCCGAAGTCGGACGGCCAGCCGGGGCCGGGCGAGAGCACCACCAGGTCGGGGCCGATCTCGTCGATCATCGCCGTGGGGAAGCCGTGGCGGAGGGTGACCACCTCGGCGCCCTCCTGCCGGAAGTAGTCGGCGAGGGTGTTGACGAAGGAGTCCTCGTGGTCGACGAGCAGCACCTTCATGCCCAGCCCGGGCTGCTCCCGGGGCGGCTCCTCGGTCACGGTCTCCGGCCGGCCCACCGCGGCCAGGGCGCCGAGCAGGGCGCTGGCCTTCAGCTCGGTCTCGCGCTCCTCGGCCTCGGGGTCGGAGTCGAACAGCAGCGTGGCGCCGGCCCGCACGGCGGCCACGCCGTCCCTGATCTGGGCGGTGCGCAGGGTCAGGCCGGTGTTCATGGAGCCGTCGAAGCCGATGAACCCGATGGCGCCGCCGTACCAGCGGCGGGTGGTGGCCTCGTGGTCCTCGATGAACTGCATGGCCCAGGTCTTGGGGGCGCCGGTGACGGTGACGGCCCACATGTGGGTGAGGAAGGCGTCCAGCGCGTCGAACCCGGGCCGCAGCCGCCCCTCGATGTGGTCGACGGTGTGGATGAGCCGCGAGTAGAGCTCGATCTGGCGGCGGCCGATGACCTTGACGGTGCCGGGGACGCAGACGCGCGACTTGTCGTTGCGGTCGACGTCGGTGCACATGGTCAGCTCCGACTCCTCCTTGACGCTGGTCAGGAGGGTGCGGATGGCCTCGGCGTCGCCGACCGGGTCGGCGCCGCGGGCGATGGTGCCGGAGATCGGGCAGGTCTCGACCCGGTCGCCGGTGACGCGGACGAACATCTCGGGCGAGGCGCCGACGAGGTGCTCGCCCTCGCCGAGGCTGATGATGAACTCGTACGGGGCGGGGTTGCTCTTGCGCAGGCCGCGGTAGAAGGCGGGCGGGTCGTCGCAGGTGGCGTGGAAGACCTGGCCGGGCACCACCTCGAACAGGTCGCCGCGCTTGAAGCGCTCCTTGGCGGCGGCCACGACCTCGGCGTACTGGCCCTTGGGCGGGTTGGGCGGCACCTCGGCGGGGGCGGAGGGCGGGGTGACCTCGCCGGTGCGCTCCAGGCCGCGGGTGCCGCGGCCGTCGACGGTGAACTCGTAGCGGCGCTCGAAGCAGGTCTCGCGCTGCCGGTCGATGACGACGAGCCGGTCGGGCAGGTGGAGGACGAGGTCGCGCTGGTCGGCGGGGCGCTCCAGCCGCTGCCTGATCGGCTCGAACTGGAAGGCCAGGTCGTAGCCGAAGGCGCCGTAGAGGCCGAGGTGCGGGTCGTCGCCCTTGAAGGCGGCGATGACCTCCCGGATGGCGGTGAAGACGGTGGGCCGGCGGCTGCGCATCTCCTCGGGCAGCAGATCCTCCGACTCCGGCACGTACACCTGGACGAAGTCGGCGGTCGGCTCGCCGGCCGGCTTGCCCGCGGCGAGCAGGCAGGAGGCGACGGCGGGAAGCACCACCCGGCCGCGCTCGTTGAGCGCCCGCGCCGAGATGGTGCGGCCCTTGGCCACCAGCTCCAGGCAGGGGTCGACGTAGCCGAACGCCCACCTGCTGTAGCGGCCCGGGTAGTCCATGCCCGAGGAGAACGCGCCGCCGCGCCGCTCCCCCAGGGCTGTCACGATCTCCTCGAGCGCGTCCTCGGACACCGCGCGCACCTCGAGTTCGACGCCGATGCCCTTGGCGGTGGTATATCCGCTCGTCTCCACTGCTGCCCCTTCGCGCACTTCCATTGAGCCCCGGGGCGAACACGACAAAGGCCGCCAACCGGGGCGGCCTTCCAGAGGGTATGCGAAATCATCGCGCCGCCTACGAGCGGCGCCACCACTGAAGCGAGGAGTGATGTCGCATAGGGCACAGGCTACTCCCGCCCTCAAGATCGCGCAACGCGACACGGGTGGGCCGCGGCGCGTCACAGACGCGCCTTTAACAGGGCAAATGGCACCGTGTATGACAGATGGGATCTTTCTCCCGATAGGTTGAAGCGCCATGGAAAGACCCCTCGCCTGGCGGCCGGTGGGCGCCGTCTCGGCCGCGCTCGTGGCCCTGCTGCCGGCGCTCAGCCCCCGGTACGGATATCACCGCGACGAGCTCTACTTCCGGGTGCTGGCGGAGCATCCCGGCTGGGGCTACGTCGACCAGCCGCCCTTCACCCCGATGGCGGCGCGGGTCTCGATGGCGCTGTTCGGCGACTCGCCGGCGGCGCTGCGGGTGCTGCCCGCGCTGGCGATGGCGGCGCTGGTGGTGCTGACGGCGCTGATCGCCCGCGAGCTGGGCGGCGGGCGGGCGGCGCAGACGCTGGCCGCGGCCGGGACCGCGACCGGCGCGTACGTGCTGATCGCCGGGCACACGCTGCTGACCGTGAGCTTCGACCTGCCGTTCTGGGCGGCGGCCATCCTGTTCACGCTCAGGGCGCTGCTGCGCGGCGGGCGCTGGTGGCTCGCGGCCGGCGCGGTGATCGGCGCGGCCACGTACAACAAACTCCTCATCGCCATGCTGGTGCTGGCGCTGGCGGCGGGCGTGCTGGCGGCGGGGCCGCGGCGGCTGCTGATGAGCCGCTGGCTGTGGGCGGGGGCGCTGGTCGCCGTCGTGGTGGCGCTGCCGAACCTGCTCTACCAGCTCACCCACGACCTGCCGCAGCTCAAGATGGCGGCGGCGCTGGGCGAGAACAAGGGCGGCGAGATGCGGGTGCTGTTCGCACCGATGCAGCTGCTGCTGTTCGGGCCGGTGGTGGCGGTGATCGGCGGGTTCGGGTTCGTGCGGCTCTGGCGGGACCGCCGGGTGCGGGCGCTGGCCGTCGCCTACCCGGCCGCCGCGGCGCTGACGCTGGTCAGCGGCGGCCGGTTCGACTACACGGCGGGGCTGATCCTGCTGCTGTTCGCGGCGGGCTGCGTGACGGCGGAGGCGGCGGGCCGCGACAAGATCAGGTCGGCGGGCTGGTCGCTGGCGCTGGGCGGGGCCGGCAACGCGGTGATCGCGCTGCCGCTGGTGCCGCTGGCCGTCCTGGGGAGCACGCCGGTGCCGATGATCAACGAGGTGGCGCGCGAGTCGGTCGGCTGGCCGGCGCTGAACGCGGCCGTCACCGGGGTGCTGGACGCGCTGCCGCCGGACGAGCGCCGGCGCGCCGTCGTGGTGACGGCGAACTACGGCGAGCACGGCTCGCTCTCCCAGGCGGGACTGACGCGGGTCTACTCGGGTCACAACCAGCTCTGGGAGTACGGGCCGCCGCCGGCGGACGGAGACCCGGCGATCCTGGTGAACGCGGGCCTGATGAGCGGCGAGTTCTCCTCCTGCGAGGTGCGGGCCACGGTGGACAACGGCCTGGGGGTGGAGAACGAGGAGCAGGGCGTGCCGGTGTTCCTGTGCCGGGGGCTGCGGCAGCCGTGGAGCGCCACCTGGGACCGCTGGCGACATTTCAACTGACCACATTACATTTTGTTACACATGACAGCTTGTCAGGATTTTCTCTTGCAATCCCGACAAGCTCTCTTCACTCTTCTCGACAGAGCCGGAAAAGATCCTTTCCGGCGGGCGCGAAGGAGAGCCAGTGCCGAACACCCCCCGCTGGCGCGCGCTCCTCATGGGAGCCGCCGCCGCCTTATCCCTGATCGTCCCCACCGGGGTGGCCCAGGCCGCCCCCGATCCAGGCAACATCGACAGAGCGGTCCAGGCGCAGCTGGACAGCGACGACAAGGCCACGTTCTGGGTGCGGATGAAGCGCGGCGCCGACCTGAGCGGCGCCCGCCGGGCCGGGACCAAGGAGACCAAGGCCGAGCTGGTCTACGAGGCCAAGACGCGGACGGCCGAGTCCGCGCAGGCGGGCCTGCGCAAGCTGCTGGACCAGCACCGCGCCGAGTACACCCCGTTCTGGATCGTCAACGCGGTCAAGGTGACGGCCGGGTCCAAGCTGGCGGCGGAGATCTCGGGGATGCCCGAGGTGGACCGGATCGAGCCGGTCCGCACGCTGACGCTGCCCAAGCCGGCGGAGGACAAGCCCCAGGCCCGGATCAGGGCGAACGAGTGGAACATCGACCGGGTGGGCGCCCCGCGCGTCTGGGATGAGCTGGGCAACCGCGGCGAGGGCGTCGTGGTGGCCAACATCGACAGCGGCGTGCAGTTCGACCACCCGGACCTGATCGCCGCGTACCGGGGCACCCAGCCGGACGGCACGGTCGTGCACGACTACAACTGGTTCGATCCGGCGGGGATCTGCCCGTCGGCGGCGCCGTGCGACAACAACGACCACGGCACCCACGTCATAGGCACGATGGTCGGCGCGAACGGCATCGGCGTGGCCCCGGGCGCCCGCTGGATCGCGGCCAAGGGCTGCGAGTTCAGCACCTGCACGGACGCCTCGCTGCTGGCCGCGGGCCAGTGGGTGCTGGCGCCCACCGACGCCAATGGCGAGAACCCGCGCCCCGACCTGGCGCCGGACATCGTCAACAACTCCTGGGGCGGTGAGGGCTTCGACCCCTGGTACAAGGAGACGGTCGAGGCGTGGGTCGCGGCCGGCATCTTCCCGGCGTTCGCCAACGGCAACGAGGGACCGTCCTGCCAGAGCAGCGGCTCGCCCGGCCAGTACGCCGTCAGCTACAGCGCCGGCGCGTTCGACGTGAACGGCGCGCTCTACACCAGGTCCAGCAAGGGCGCGGGCGAGGACGGCGAGATCAAGCCGAACATCGCCGCCCCCGGCGTGGCGGTGCGCTCCTCGGTGCCGGGCGGCTACGCCTCCTTCTCCGGCACCTCGATGGCCTCGCCGCACGTGGCGGCGACGGTGGCGCTCATGTGGTCGGCCTCGCCGCGGCTGCACGGCGACGTCGCCGCGACCCGGCCGCTGCTGGACGCCACGGCGGCCGACACCGCCGACACCAGCTGCGGGGGCACGGCCGAGGACAACAACGTCTGGGGCGAGGGCAAGCTCGACACCTACGCCGCGGTGCTGGCCGCGCCGCAGGACAGCCTCGGCGGGCTGAGCGGTACGGTCACGGCCGGCGGGCAGCCGGTGGCCGGGGCGACGGTGACGGTCGACGGCCCGATCAGCCGCAGCCTGGTGACGGGTGACGACGGCGCGTTCTCGTTCGTACGCCTGCTGCCCGGCGAGTACGAGGTGACGGCGGAGAAGTTCGGTTACGAGCGCGGCACCGCGACGGTGGCGGTGACCGGCGAGGAGACCGCCACCGTGGAGCTGACCGTGACCGCGCTCCCGTCGGGCGTGGTGACCGGCACGGTCACCACCGCCGGCGCGCCCGAGGCGGACGCCCAGGTGGCGGCGTCCGGCACGCCGCTCAGCGCGGTGACCGACGCCGAGGGCCGGTACTCGCTGACGCTGCCGCACGGCTCCTACGAGCTGGCCGTCACCCCCTCCTCGCGCTGCTCCTCGGCCGCCACCGCGGAGGTGACGGTGGACGGCGACGTGGTCAGGGACGTGGAGCTGCCGCTGCGCGGCGACAACTTCGGCTACACCTGCCGCGCGGGCGCCGAGCCGTACGTGGCGGGCACCGAGAGGCTGGCGCTGACCGGCGACGACGACGCGGTCCAGGTGACGCTGCCGTTCTCCGTGCCGTTCTACGGCACCGGGCAGAGCCGGGCCTGGGTGTCCACCAACGGGTTCCTCACCTTCGCCGAGTCCCGGGTGACGGCGCCGGGCAACGGGAACCTGCCGAGCTCGGGCACGCCGAACAACGCGGTCTACCCGTTCTGGGACGACTTCGTGGTGGACGCGGAGAGCGGCGTGTACACGGCGGTGACCGGCACGGCGCCGCACCGGCGGTTCGTGGTGGAGTGGCGGGACGTCAAGTTCTACTCCGACCAGTCGCTGCGCGTGTCGTTCGCGGCCCTGCTGGGCGAGGACGGCACGATCGGCTTCCGCTACAAGGGCCTGGAGGCCGACCGGGCGCGCGGCGCGTTCGGCACGGTCGGCGTGGAGAACGCGGCCGGGGACGACGCGCTGCTCTACTCCTACGACACCGCGGCGCTGGCCGACGGGCAGAGCCTGACCATCACGGCGAGCAGGCACGGCCTGGTGACGGGCGTGGTGTCGGACGCCAACGACGGCGAGCCGCTGCCCGGCGCGACGGTGCAGGTGGGCGACGCGGCGACGTTCACCACCGGCGACGACGGCTCCTTCTACGGGCAGGTGCTGGCCGGCGACTACGAGGTGGAGGTCTCGAAGGCGGACTACGGCACCTTCACCCAGCCGGTGACGGTGGCCCCGGGCACGGTGACCCGGGTCGACACGGCGCTGGTGACGGGGCGGGTGGCCGCCTCGGCGGCCGAGCTGACCGTGGTCATGCCGGCCGGGCAGACGAGGGAGCGCACGCTGGAGCTGACCAACCTCGGCTCGCCGACCCCGTACACCGTCACCGCGGACCCGGCGGACGGCCGGCTCGGCGTCACCCCGGCCTCCGGCACCCTCGCCAAGGGGCAGCAGGCGACGCTGAAGGTGACGGTGTCGAGCGACGGCGTGCGGCCGGGCACGACCCGGGCCGGGAAGCTCCTGGTCAAGTCGGCCAGCGGGCGTCAGCCGGTGATCGAGATCGCGGTGACCGTGGTGGTGCCCAAGCACCAGGTGGCGGTGGACGTGGGCGCCTCGCGCGGCCACACCGACGCCGCCGGTGACGCCTGGACGGCCGACCGGCGCTACCGGGCGGGCTCGCACGGCTACGTCGCCGACTCCACCGCCACGGCGAGCACCCACAAGAAGATCAAGGGGACCGAGGACCAGACGCTCTTCAGGACCGCCCGCGAGCGGATGCTGGAGTACCGCTTCGACTCCGTGCCCGACGGCGTCTACACGGTGGAGCTGGACTTCGCCGAGATCCGCGACATGCGCATGGGCAAGCGGGTCTTCGACCTGCTGGTGGAGGGCGAGCTCGCCATCCCGGCGCTGGATCTGGCCCTGGAGGCGGGCACGTACACGGCGGTGAGCAGGCAGTACACGGTGCGGGTCGCCGACGGCCAGCTCAACGTCCGGTTCGCGGCCCGGGACGGGGCGACGCTGGTGAACGCGATCCGGATCTCGGAGCGGCCGGACAAGACCGCGCCGTAGTCTCGTAGGCAGCCCCGGGGCACCCCGGGGCTACCGTTCGCGGCGGCGCGTATGTTACTGGTTAGTAATGCGACGCGTACGTGTCCACCGCGACATCCCCGTACGGATGCCCGACGGCGTCACCCTGCTCGCCGACCGCTACGTCCCGGCCGGCGCCGAGCGGGCCCCGGTCGTGCTGATCCGCTCCCCGTACGGCCGGCGCGGCATGTTCGGGCTGCTGTACGGGCGCGGCTTCGCCTGGAACGGCTTCCAGGTGCTGATGCAGAGCTGCCGGGGCGGCTTCGGCTCCGGCGGCGAGCTCGACCCGCTCGGCCACGAGCACGACGACGGGCTGGCGACGATCGCCTGGATGCGCGAGCAGCCCTGGTACGGGGGCGCGTTCGCCACCTTCGGCCCCTCCTACCTCGGCTTCACCCAGTGGGCCGTGGCCGCGGACGCGGGCCCGGACCTCAAGGCGATGGCCACCCAGATCACCGCCTCCCAGTTCCGCGACGCCGCCTACGTGGGCGGCGCGTTCGCGCTGGAGTCGGCGCTGAGCTGGACCACGCTCACCGAGCAGATGGGCGGCCGGTTCGGCAGCGCCGCCGGGCTGACCGCGCCGCGGGTGACCCGGCGCGCGGTGCTGACGGGGCGGCCGGTGGCCGAGCTGGACCTGGCCTCGGCCGGGCGGCCGCTCCGCTTCTACCGCGACCTGCTGGCCCACCACGCCGACCCGGCCCCGTACTGGACCCGGCGCGACCACTCCCCCAGGGTCGGCGAGGTGGACGCGGCGGTCACCATGCTCGGCGGCTGGTACGACGTGTTCCTGCCGTGGCAGCTCAAGGACTATCTGGCGATGCGGGCGGCGGGCCGGCAGCCGTACCTGACGATCGGGCCCTGGTCCCACATCGACGCCCGCCACCTGGGGCCGTCGATGGCCGAGTCGCTCGCCTGGTTCCGCGCCCACCTGCTGGGCGACGCCTCCCGCCTGCGCGAGCAGCCGGTGCGGCTGTACGTGACGGGGGCCGAGGAGTGGCGCGAGTACCCGGACTGGCCCGTCCCCGGCCTGCGCCACCAGCGCTGGCACCTGCGCCACGACTTCGGGCTGGGCACGGACGGGCCGGTGGAGTCGGAGCCCGACCGGTTCCGCTACCACCCGGACCATCCGACGCCGGTGATCGGCGGCCCGGTGCTGCTGGCCGACTCCCGGCCGCGCGACCAGCGCCGCCTGGAGGCCCGCCGGGACGTGCTCGTCTACAGCTCGCCCGCGCTGGAGTCCGACCTGGAGATGATCGGCCCGGTCAGCGCCGAGCTGTACGTCCGCGCCAGCACGCCCTACGCGGACGTGGTCGTCCGGGTGTGCGACGTGCACCCGGACGGGCGGTCCATGAACGTCTGCGAGGGCGTGCGGCGCCTGGGCCCGCTCGCCGCCGATACGCTGGGGGACGTGCGCAGGGTACGGGTGGAGCTGTGGCCGATCGGCCACCGGTTCAGGCGGGGCCACCGGATCCGCGTGCACGTCGCCGCCGGCGCCTACCCGACCATCCCCCGCAACCCGGGCGTCGGCGATCCGCTGGGTCACACCGGGCCGATGGCGCCGAGCGACGTCGAGGTCTTCCACTCCCCCGATCACCCCTCCGCCGTGATCCTGCCGCTGTGCGCGCCGCCCGGCTGATGTCGCTGGTGCTGCTGCTGCAGGGCCGCGGCGGCATGACGGCGGCGGAGCTGGCCCGCGAGCTGGAGGTGTCGGAGCGCACCGTCCACCGCGACGTGCTGGCGCTGTCGTCGGCGGGCATCCCGGTCTACGCCGAACGGGGGCGCGGCGGCGGCTACCGGCTGCTGGAGGGCTACCGGACCCGGCTGACCGGGCTGGACCGGGCGGAGGCCGAGGCGCTGTTCCTGTCCGGGGTCCCGGCCGCGCTGCGCGAGATGGGGCTGGAGGAGGTGGCGGCGACGGCCCGGCTGAAGGCCGCCGCCGCGCTCTCCCCCGGGCTGCGCGACGCCCCGGCGACGGCGGCGCAGCGCTTCCACCTCGACGCGCCCGGCTGGTTCGCGACCGGCTCCCCGCCGCCGCCGCAGCTCGCGCCGCTGGCCAGGGCGGTGTGGAGCGACCGGAGGGTGACGGCCGTCTACAAGGAGCGCTCCCGCGCGCTGGAGCCGTACGGGCTGGTGCTGAAGGCGGGCGTCTGGTACCTCGCGGCCCGGTTGCCGGGGCGGGCGCGGTTCCTGCTGTTCCGGGTGGACCGGTTCGGCGAGATCACCGTGCTCGACCAGACGTTCGACCGCGACCCCGGCTTCGACCTGGCGGCGTTCTGGGACGAGCAGGCGGAGGCGTTCCGGCGGTCGCTGCTGCGCACCTCGATCACGCTCCGGCTCACCGAGGCGGGGCGGCGGATGCTGCGGCACATCGCCGACCCGGCGGCGCTGCCGGACGCGGAGGCCTCGCTCCGGCCCGACGGCACGGTCCGGCTCGCCGTGGAGTCGATCGAGGTCGCGTACTCGCAGGTGCTGCGGTTCGGCCCGGAGGCGGAGGTGCTGGAGCCCGCCGAGCTGCGGGAGATGGTCGCCGGCGCCGCCGCCCGCACGGCCGCGCTCTACCGGTAGTCCGCCGGGTCCGTCTCCTTGCCGCCCTCGGTGTCGGCGAGGTAACGCCAGACGTCGGGGCGGCTGCCGTCGACGTCGGTGAACCCGTACTCCTTGGCCAGGTCGGCGCTGGAGACCGAGCGGCCGGACCAGCGCATCCTGCCGGGTGACGCCGAAGTGCTCCAGCATCGCCTCCGAGCGCAGGAACCCGGGGGTGAGCGCGACCGCCGTGCCGCCGTGCGGGCGCAGCTCGTGCGCCTGTGCGAAGGCGAGCCGGTTCACCGCCGTCTTGGCCAGGTCGTAGAAGAGGTTCTCCCGGTAGCGGGGGGCGTTGAAGTCCCAGGTGCCGTCGGTGACCTCGACGACCAGGCCGCCCGGGTTCCTGATCAGCAGCGGCAGGGTGTGGTGGCTGGTGATGCGGCCAGGATTCCGCTGAAAGAGGACACCGCATGTCATGTTTTCTCGGTAGATTCGGCCTCATGACTGAGATCCACTCCGCGTGGCTTCCCCCCGAGGCGTTCCGGGCGATCGGATCCCGCAGGGTCCTCGTGGCCGGGGAAGGCCCGCTCGTGGAGACCGTCCGCGAGGAGGTCGGCCGGGCCTGCGCCGGGTTCGGCGGGAGCCTGGCGGACGGTGCCGACCTCGTGCTGGCCACCTGGGAAAGCCTC
Source organism: Nonomuraea sp. NPDC049649 (assembly GCF_040675175.1). Classification (NCBI taxonomy): domain Bacteria; kingdom Bacillati; phylum Actinomycetota; class Actinomycetes; order Streptosporangiales; family Streptosporangiaceae; genus Nonomuraea; species Nonomuraea sp. NPDC049649. The sequence goes on along the minus strand of NZ_JBFAOH010000007.1, from coordinate 122,169 downwards.
CCGGACGGCGCCCGTAAGGTGCTGGACGGCGCGGAGCCCGGCGGGGACGAGGAGTTCCTGATCGGGCGGCGCGGCGGGGTGACCGTGGTGGCCGGCGGTCCGGCCGGGGTGCTGTACGGGCTCTTCCACGTGGTGAGGATGGGCGAGCGGGCGTTCGGGGCGGACTTCGCGGCCGAGCCGCACCGGCCCGCGATGCGGCGGCGGATGCTCGACCACTGGGACAACGTCGACGTGCATCCCGTGATGGGGCAGGTCGAGCGGGGGTACGCGGGCGGGTCGATCTTCTGGGAGGAGGGCGGCCCGCGCGGCGACCTGGAGCGGGTGCGCGCCTACGGCAGGCTGCTCGCCGCCGTGGGCGTCAACGCGGTCGCCGTGAACAACGTCAACGTGCACGCCACCGAGGCGCGGCTGCTCACCGACCGGCTGGGCGACGTGGCCGACCTCGCCGGCGTGCTGCGCCCGTACGGGATCAAGGTGCATCTGTCGGTGACCTTCGCCGCGCCCGTCGTCCTGGGCGGGCTGGACACCGCCGACCCGCTGGACGAGGACGTGCGGGCGTGGTGGGCGGAGGCGACCCACCGGGTGTACGAGGCGATCCCGGATTTCGGCGGCTACCTGGTCAAGGCCGACTCCGAGGGGCAGCCGGGGCCGTTCGCCTACGGCCGCACCCACGCGGACGGGGCCAACCTGCTGGCCGGGGTGCTCGCCCCGTACGGCGGGGTGGTGCACTGGCGGGCCTTCGTCTACGACCACCGGCAGGACTGGCGCGACCGCTCCACCGACCGGGCCCGGGCCGCCTGCGACCACTTCGCGCCGCTGGACGGGCAGTTCGCGGAGAACGCGATCCTCCAGGTCAAGCACGGGCCGATGGACTTCCAGGTGCGCGAGCCGGTCTCGCCGGTGATCGCCGCGATGCCGCGCACCCGGCTGGCGGTGGAGCTGCAGGTGACGCAGGAGTACACCGGGCAGCAGCGGCACGTCTGCTATCTGGCGCCGATGTGGCGCGAGGTGCTCGGCTTCGAGCCGTGGGGCCCGGGCGGGCGTTCGGTGGCGGGCGTCGCCGAGGAGCTGGTGGCGGTCTCGAACGTGGGCGCCGACCCGTACTGGACCGGGCATCCGCTGGCGCAGGCCAACCTGTACGCGTTCGGGCGGCTGGCCTGGGACCCGGGCCTGGACCCCGGGGAGATCCTGGACGAGTGGATCGGCCTGACCTTCCCGGACGTGGCCGAGCGGGTGCGGGAGCCGCTGCGCACGATCATGGACGGCTCGTGGGAGACGTACGAGCGGTACACGGCGCCGCTCGGCGTCGGCTTCATGGTCCGGCCCGGTCACCACTACGGCCCCGACGTGGACGGCTACGAGTACACGCCGTGGGGCACGTACCACTTCGCCGACCGCGACGGGGTGGGCGTGGACCGGACGCGCGCCACCGGCACCGGCTACACCGGCCAGTACCCCGAGCCGTGGTCGGAGGTGTACGAGTCGCTGGAGCGGTGCCCGGACGAGCTGCTGCTCTTCTTCCACCACGTCCCCTACGGCCACGTGCTGAAGAGCGGCAAGACGGTGATCCAGCACATCTACGACACCCACTTCGCCGGGGCCGAGGAGGTCGCGGCGCTGCGGCCGGTCTGGGACGGGCTGGCCGGGCTGGTGGACCCGGCGCTGCACGCCCGGGTGGGCGAGCTGCTGGACGAGCAGCTGCGCTCCGCCCGGGAGTGGCGCGACCAGATCAACACGTACTTCTTCCGCAAGTCGGGCGTGCCCGACGCGCACGGGCGCCGGATTCACTGAGCGGCGACGAACCGCTCGCGGATGTCGGCGATCATCGGGCGGCTGTTGCGCAGCAGCCCCGCCGCGAAGGCGAACGCCAGCGCGAGCGGGGCCAGCTCGGTGGCCGCCAGCGTGAGCCCGCCCGCCACGACCAGCAGGCAGGCGTTGCCGAGCGTCGCCGCGGGGCGCCGGGCCAGGAAGTACGAGGCGAGCCGGGCGGTGTCCACCGCCCGGAACCGGAAGAGCGACGCGATGACCAGCGCGTTGGCGGCCCAGAGCGCGGCCCCGGCCGCGACCGCGACGAGCAGCGCCGCCCACCATCCGGGCACCCCGGCGGCGGACAGGTGGGCGAGGTTGATCCCGACCACCGTCATCCCGGCCAGCCACGGCGCCCAGACCTTCAGCACGTCGGCGGCGTTGGCCCGGTAGCCGCGCAGGAAACCGGCCGCGGGCGCCAGGTCCGCCAGGTCGGCGCTGCGGTGGTGCAGCGCGTACAGCGCCGCCGACAGCGCCGGGCCGGCCGGCAGCGCGCAGAGCGCGTACAGCGGGATGTTGCTCGCGTCGCGCTCCAGCAGCATCAGCCCGGCCAGGCCCGGCGCGGTCGCGGCCACCAGCAGCAGCTCGACGACCAGCACCGTGTAGATGAGGGCGGCGGCGCGGGAGAGAGGGCCCTCCCCGAACCGCCGCCCGGCGGTCACCTCGCCCATCGGCTCAGCCGTGCTCCTTCTTGAACCGCTCGGCCGCGGCGTTGACCAGGTCGATGTAGGCGGTCATGTTCTTGGCTTCGAGCTCCTTGACGTAGGCGTCCCACTCGCTGAGGTCGCGCTCGCCGAGGATGAACTTGAGCGTGTTCTGGGTGACGTGGTCCTTCAGCGGCGTCTCCCAGAGCGTGGAGCGCTCGCGCTCCTCGTCGGTGAACGGGTGCGGCGGGTCGACCGGCCACTGCTGCCTGGCGTTCATCACGTCCTGGAACTCCTTCTCCTCCTCGGAGAAGGTGGACTGGAGCAGCTGGGTGGTGCCGCCGTAGGCGAACACGCCGTTGCCGAAGCCGAAGTCCTTCTGCAGGTGCTTGGAGGCGTCCGGGTTGAGCCCGATGAAGTCGATGTCGTCAGCGATCTTGTAGTTGCCGTCGGAGTCCTTGGTGTAGGTGGTGCCCTCGACGCCCCACTTGGCGAACTCCTGGCCCTCGTCGGAGTACCACAGCCAGTCGATGAACTGCATCATGGCCACGAAGTTCGGGTGGTCCTTCGCCTTGCTGGAGATCATGATGCCGTTCTCCAGCCGGGTGCCGATCTTGTACTCGCCGACCGGGCCCATCGGCACCGGGATCTTGGCGACCTTGGCGCCCTTGACGGCCTTCTCCAGCGGCCCCCGGTAGTCGTTGATCAGGGTCTGCGCGTTCGTGCTGATCACGAAGGACTTGCCGGAGTTGAACTTCTGCTTGGCCGGCTCATCCTGCTGGGTGAAGGACTCGGGGTCGATCAGCTTCTCCTCCACCAGCTTGTGGAGGTACTCGATCATCTGCTTGTACTGCGGCATGGCGCCGGTGTAGGCGAACTTGCCGGCCGCGGGGTCCCAGGTCGCGTGCTGGTACTCCCAGCCGCCCTTGGTGCCGTACGCCTGGGCGACGAGCTTGAACAGGTTGCCGCCCGGGGTGGGGTCGCCCCACCGGTCGGTCATCGGGTAGCGGTCCGGGTACTTGGCCTTCATGGCCTTGAGCACCTCGTAGAGCTCGTCCCAGGTCTTCGGGACCTCCAGATTGAGCTCCTCCATGATGTCGGTCCTGACGGCCAGGGTGTAGTCGACCCAGACGTTCTCGTGCAGGCCGGGCAGCAGGTAGAAGCGGCCGTCGGCCTGCCGGCGGGTGTTCAGCTCAGGCTCCAGCCGCCACTTGGCGACCTTGTCCTTGAAGTTCGGCATCAGGTCGATGTAGTCGCTGACCGGCAGGATCGCGCCGGAGGAGACGAAGGTGTCCTCCTGCCCCGGATAGGTCTTCGGGATGATGAGCGGGGCCTGGCCGGAGCCCACGAGCAGGCCGCGCTTCTGCTCGTAGTCGCTGAGCGGCACCTCGATGGGCTTGATCTTCACGTTGGTCCGCTTGGTGAGCTCTTCCCAGAACAGCCAGTCGTTCTTGTTCGGGTAGAACGAGTGGTTGTTGTAGAGCACCTCGAACTCGAGCGGCTCGGTGGCCTTGAACTGCTGGTTGACCCCGAAGTCGGCCATCGCGCCCGCCCTGCTCAGGGACGAGTCGGCGGCCGGGTCCGCGGCCTCTCCGCCGTCGCCCCCGCCGCCGCAGCCCGCGAGTACGAGGGTGAGCGCGCTCAATCCGATGAGCGCCTTTCGTCGTGTCATGTCACGCATCGGGTGACTCCTTTGCCGTGGGGGGTTGGGTGACGCCTATCCCTTGACCGCGCCGAGCATGACTCCGGACACGAAGTACCTCTGGACGAAGGGGTAGACCGCCAGGATGGGCAGGACGGTGAGCATGATCGCCACCGACTGGATGTTCGACGCCGCCTGTGTCACGTCGCCGGCCGCCAGGCCGTAGGACTCCGAGGTCGTGGCCCCGGCGATGAGGTTGCGCAGGTAGATGGTGACCGGGAACAGCTCCTGCTCGTGCAGGTACAGGAACGCGGTGAACCAGGAGTTCCAGAACGAGACCGAGTAGAAGAGCACCATCGTGGCGATGACCGCCTTCGACAGCGGCAGCACGATGCGCCACAGGATGCCGTAGGTGTTGAGGCCGTCGATGGCGGCGGCCTCCTCCAGATCTCCCGGCAGGTTCTCGAAGAACGCCTTCATGACCAGCAGGTTGAAGACGCTGATGGCGTTGGGCAGCACGATGGCCCAGAGGGTGTTGGTCAGGCCGAGGCTGTTGACCAGCACGTACTGCGGGATCAGGCCGCCGGAGAAGATCATGGTGAACACGGCGATCCAGATCAGGACCGTGCGCCCCTTGAGGTGCTTCTTCGACAGCACGTACGCGTAACACGTCGTCAGGAACATGGCGATGGCCGTGGCGACGACGGTGTAGATCACCGTGTTGCGGTAGTTCGTCCAGAACATCGGGTCCGAGATCACGACCTTGTAGGTCGAGAGGTTAAACCCGCGCGGGAGCAGGTTGACCTGCCCGGTGACGATGTACTGCTCCTCGCTGAAGGAGCGCGAGATGATGTTCGCGAACGGATACAGCGTGACGATCACCACGCCGGTGAGGACCAGCGCGTTGATCCACCGGAACACGCGGTAGCCGGGGCTTCTGTCCAGCGTCACCACAGGCTCGTCCCTACTGTGCGGCGGGAGATCACGTTCGCCGAGGTGATGAGCACGATCCCGATCAGCGCCTCGAACAGGCCGATCGCGGCGGCGTAGCTGAGGCTGCTGGACTCCACGCCCATCCGGTACAGGTAGGTCGTGATCACGTCGGCGGTCGGGTACGTCAGCGGGTTGTACAGCAGCAGGACCTTCTCGAAGCCCACCGCCATGAACGTGCCGATGTTGAGGATCAGCAGCGTCACGATGGTCGGCCGGATGCCCGGCAGGGTGACGTGCCAGATCTGCCGCCACCGGCCGGCGCCGTCGATCCGGGCCGCCTCGTACAGATGGTCGTCGATCGTGGTCAGCGCGGCGAGATAGAGGATCGTCCCCCAGCCGACCGTCTGCCACATCTCCGACGTGACGTAGATCGTCCGGAACCACTCCGGCCGCTGCAGGAACGGCACCGGCTCCTCGCCCAGCACCTTCAGCAACTGGTTGATCGGGCCGTCGATCGACGTCATCTGCATGACGATGCCGGCCACGATCACGATCGACAGGAAGTGCGGCAGGTAGGAGACCGACTGCAGGAACCGCTTGAGCGCCCGGGTGCGGACCTCGTTGAGCAGCAGCGCGAGCACGATCGGCAGCGGGAAGCAGAACAGCAGCGTCAGCCCGCCGAGGACGAGCGTGTTGGTGAACACGGTCCAGAAAGTGGGGTCGTCCAGGAACATGCGCACGTAGCGCAGGCCCACCCACTCCTCGCCGAAGATGCTGCCGCCCGGCTCGAACTTGCGGAACGCGATGACGTTGCCGAGCATCGGCGTGTACCGGAAGATCAGGAAGAACGCCAGCGGCAGGATCGCCAGGGTGTAGAGCTGCCAGTCGCGGCGGATCGCCCGCCCCCAGCTGGTGCGGGGCCGTTTGGCGCGGCGGCCTGGCCCGGCCCGTTCCTTGCTCTCCGGGGGGACCGTGTCGGTTGCGCTCATCTGACCTCCGGTGCTCCCTCTCTCCGGCCGGCGCCGGTCATGCTGGGCTTGCTGGTCGTGCTGTGGTCCATGCGCACCTCCGGCAGCAGACGGCGGTCGTGGCCGGTCTCGCGCTCGGCGCCCGTCATGCGCAGCGGCAGCGCCGCCGCGACGTCTCCGCTGGAGCGGGCCAGGCGCAGCTCGACGTCGCCCGGCTCGACGACCCGCCTGCCGCGCACGCCGGTGAACGAGGTGAGGTCGGCGTGGACGGTGAAGGTCACCCTCGCCGCCTCGCCCGGCTCCAGCGGTACGCGGGCGTACCCGATGAGGCGGACGACCGGGCGGGTGGTCTGGGCGACCGGGTCGTGCAGGTAGAGCTGGACGATCTCGGCGCCGGGGCGCTCCCCCGTGTTGCGGACGGTGACGGACACCTCCGTCTCGCCGTCCACGGGCCACTCGCCGCCGCTCTCCGCCCCCGTCCACTCGAAGGCGGTGTAGCTCAGGCCGTGACCGAACGGGAAGGCCGGGGTCGGGTCGACGGACGACACGTCGGTGCGCTGCCCGAGCGGCGGCGACAGGTAGGTGGCCGGCAGCCCGCCCGCGTCGCGGGGGACGCTCACCGGCAGCCGGCCCGACGGGTTCACCGCGCCGGTGAGCACCTCGGCCAGCGCCCTTCCGCCGAGCTGGCCGGGGAAGAAACCGAACACCACGGCCGCGGCCGCGTCCGTCTCCGGGCCCAGCGCGTACGGGCGGCCCGCCAGCAGCACCAGCACCACCGGGGTGCCCGTGGCGAGGACGGCCCGTACCAGCTCGGCCTGCACGCCCGGCAGGGTCAGGTCGGCGGCGTCGCAGCCCTCGCCGGACGTGCCGCGGCCGAACAGCCCGGCCCGGTCGCCGACCGCGAGCACGCACACGTCGCTCCCGGCCGCCGCTTCGACGGCCGCCGCGATGCCTGAGGTGTCCTCGCCGCGGACGTCGCAGCCCTGCGCGTACGTGAGATCGGGGACGAGCCTGGCCAGTTCCTCCCGCAGCGACGCGATCTCCAGGCCGAGCTCGTACCCCGGATGGTGCGGCGCCACATGGTTCGGGAAGGCGTAGCAGCCGAGCATCGCCATCGGATCGTCGGCCACCGGCCCCACCAGGGCGACCCGCCGCCCGTCCGCCAGCGGCAGCACCCCGTCGTTCCGCAGCAGCACCACCGACTCCCGGGCCAGCCGCAACGCCAGCTCCTGAGACTCCTCGTCATCCAGCCGCAACCCACCGCCGGGGGTTCCGGAAACGCCCACACCGTCATTCGTGCCGCCGGACGCGTCCGTACGGTGGCCGACGACCTGCCCGCCGTTACCCGCGCCGCCGGAATCGCGCGCGCCAACAGTGGGAGCGACGCCGCCGACGGCCGACGCGTCACCCACACCACCGCCAGCCTGCGCCTCCACACCAACATCCGCGCCGCCGGAGGCAGGCGCGTTGATAGCGGGGGTGACGCCACCGGAGGCCGACGCGTCCGCAGTGGGGGCGGTGTCATCCGAGGCGGGTGTGTCGTTCACATCACCGGCCGCGCCCGCGCTGGGGGCGGGGATGGGCTGCCAGTCCGGGTCGAGGAGGCCGAGTTCGGCCTTCTGGGTGAGGACGCGGTGGAGGGCGCGGTCGACGAGGGATTCGCTGACGGCGCCGGACTTGACCGCTTCGATGAGGGGTTCGGCGAAGGTGTCGACGGTGGGGAGTTCGACGTCGATGCCGGCGCGGAGGGCGAGGCCGGCCGCCTCGGCGCCGTCCGCGGCGACGCCGTGCAGGGTCTCCAGGAAGCGGATGGCGAAGTAGTCGGCGACGACCGTGCCGGTGAAGCCCCATTCGTCGCGCAGCAGCCCGGTGAGCAGGTCCTCGTCGGCGGCCACCGGGACGCCGTCGATCTCCGAGTACGAGTTCATCACGGACCGGGCGCCGCCGAGGCGGAGCGCCATCTCGAAGGGCGGCAGGACGATGTCGGCCAGTTCGCGGGGGCCCATGTGGGTGGGGGCGAGGTTGCGGCCGCCGCGGGAGGAGGCGTATCCGGCGAAGTGCTTGAGGGTGGCGACGATGCCGGCGTTCTCCAGGCCTCGCACGTACGCGGCTGCGATGGTGCCGACCAGGTGCGGGTCCTCGCCGATGGTCTCCTCGGTGCGGCCCCAGCGGTAGTCGCGGGTCACGTCGAGGACGGGCGAGAGGCCCTGGTGGACGCCGGCGGCGCGCATGGAGCGCCCGATCCGGCCCGCCATCTCCTCGACGAGTTCGGGGTCGAAGGAGGCGCCCCAGCTCAGCGGCGCCGGGTAGACGGTCGCCCGCCAGGCGGAGAAGCCGGTCAGGCACTCCTCGTGCACCTGGGCGGGGATGCCGAACCGGTTGGCCGCCATGATCTCCCGCTGGGAGGCGTCCAGGGACCGGGCGCCCGCCTCGGGGTCAACGGGGGCGGTCCCGTAGGGGCGGGTGAGCTGGCCCAGGCCGTGGCGGATGACCGTCGCCCAGTCGACGACGTTCATGTCCGACTGGCGTGGGGCGACGCCGTCCCCCGATGGGTCGGCGCCGGCCCACACTCCCACCAGCTGGGCTACCTTCTCTTCCAGCGTCATGAGCGGGATGAGGGCGTCGGCCCGCTGGGCGGGCGTCAGCTTCCGGTCTTGCCAGGGGGGATTCTCGCCGGGCGTGATGTTGGGGGGTGCCTGGCCCGTCATGCCATCCTCTCGGCCGACCTCCGGACGGAAACCGGAATGCCGGTTGTTGCCGAAAATTTTCGGATACGCGTTAATAGTGCGGCAACTTAAGGCGCGGCGTCGAGACCTGTCAAGAGTCCACTCAGAGGGCCAGGTCTGCGGGCATGCCGAAGCTGCGACGACGCCACGGGCGCCCCCGGACTTTCCGGAAAGTTTCAGAGTCAGCGAGCGGGAGGGGCGGTGCTGCTCCGCACCACGAGGCTCGTGGCGAGCTCGATGCGGGTGCCGGTGGAGCGCGGGTGAGTGAGCTCCTCGTGGACCAGGCGGATCGCCTCGTTGGCCATCTCGTCGAGGGGCTGGCGCACGGTGGTGAGCGGCGGCGCCATCATCTCGCACGACGGCCCGTCGTCGAAGCCGACGATCGACAGGTCGTCGGGCACGCGGAGCCCCCGCTCGGCGGCGGCGTGGTAGACCCCGGCGGCCTGCAAGTCGGAGCCGGCGAAGACCGCGGTCGGCCGGTCGGGACGGTCGAGCAGCTCGCCGCCGTGGAGCCGGCCGCCCGAGATGGCGAAGTCGCCGTAGCGGGTCAGGTCCGGGTCGGGGTCGATGCCGAAGCTGCGGTGGGCGGCGAGGTAGCCCTCGTAGCGGTCGCGCGTGCACTGCTTGTCGAGCGGGCCGCCGATGAAGCCGATCCGCCGGTGGCCGAGCTCCAGCAGGTGGGTGGTCGCCTGCACGCCGCCGGTCCAGTTGGTGGCGCCGACGGCCGACAGCCCCACGTCGCGCTGGCCGACCGGGTCGAGCAGCACGAGCGGAACGTGGAGCAGGTCCTTGATCGCGTCGATCTCCTCCTGGTCGGCCCTCGACAGCACCAGCACGATGCCGTCGGTGCCGCGTTTGCGCAGCGCGCCGACCCAGCGCCGCCGGTCGAAGTCGGGGCGGTAGGAGGAGGTCACCACCAGCGAGAAACCCCAGCGCGCGGCGGCCGCCTCGGCGCCCTCGATGAGCACGTGCGCCCAGGGCGAGCCGAGGCCGTTGATGAGCAGGTCGACGATGCCCGCCCGCGGGCCGCCCGGCGGTCGCGGCGACTCGTAACCGTGGGCTTTGGCCGCCTCCAGCACCCGGTCGCGGGTGGCGGGCGAGACGTGCTTCCGCCCGCTGAGGACCTTGGAGACCGTGGGCACGGAGACACCCGCGGTCGCGGCGATGTCGGCGAGCGTGGCGCGTTGCACGGAACCCCCTGGGAGCGCTCGCGGCCTGTTGACATGGCCGCGAAGCGGAGCCTACCGTAACGCAACAGGTTAGAGCCAAATTTCCGGCAACTCCATTTGAAACTTTCGGACGTTGCGCGGCTTCGATCCACCTTCTGTCAGCGCTGAATCACTGTGGAGCGCCATGTCTCGTACCCGGATGGCCGCGTTCAGGAGCCGCGTCGGCGGGCTGGCGTACGGCGGCGACTACAACCCCGAGCAGTGGGACCCGTCCGTGTGGCGGGAGGACGTGCGGCTCATGCGCGAGGCCGGGGTGAACGTCGTCTCGCTGGGCATCTTCGCCTGGGCCTCGCTGGAGCCGGAGCCGGGCAAGTACGAGTTCGGCTGGCTGGACGAGGTCATGGACCTGCTGCACGAAGGCGGCATCGCGGTCAACCTGGCCACCCCGACCGCCGCGCCCCCGGTCTGGCTCACCCACCTGCATCCCGAGGTCTTCCCGATCATGGCGGACGGGGAGCCGTTCGGGTTCGGCAGCCGGCTGCACTACGACCCGTCCTCCCCCATCTACCGGCGGTACGCGGCGGCGATCACGGACAAGCTGGCCGAGCGGTACTCGTACCACCCGGCGCTGGCCATGTGGCACATCAGCAACGAGTACGGTCCGACCGCGTACAACGAGGCCAGTTCGGCCGCGTTCCGGGAGTGGCTGCAGCGCAGGTACGGCGGCCTCGACGCGCTGAACGAGGCGTGGACCACCCGGTTCTGGGGGCAGGTCTACACCGACTGGGAGCAGATCGAGGTGCCGAACATCCCGCGGTCGTGGTCGAACCCGGCGCGGCGGCTCGACTTCAAGCGCTTCACCTCGGACGCGCTGCTGGAGTGCTTCATCGCCGAGCGGGACATCGTCCGGTCGTATCGGTCGGACATTCCCGTGATGACCAACTTTATGCGTTTTTATCGCAATGCCGACTACTGGCGCTGGGCGCCGGAGGAGGACGCGGCCGCCCTCGACATCTACCCCGACCCCGCCGACCCGACCTCGCATGTCTCCGCCGCCTTCCAGTACGACCTGCTCCGTTCGCTGAAGGGCGGGCAGCCCTGGATGCTGATGGAACAGGCCGCCTCCGCGGTGAGCCAGTGGAAGCTCAACATCGTCAAGGAGCCCGGCCGGATGCGGCTCGGGTCGCTGCAGGCGCTGTCGCGCGGCGCCGACTCGGTCATGTTCTTCCAGTGGCGGGCCAGCCGCGGCGGCCAGGAGCGCTTCCACTCCGCGATGCTCCCCCACTCCGGGCCGACCTCCCGCACCTTCCGCGAGGTCGTCGACCTGGGCCGCGAGCTGCGGCTGCTGTCGGGGGTCGCCGGCACCACCATGCGGGCCGACGTGGCGATGCTGTTCGACTGGAACGGATGGTGGGGGCTGGAGGAGATGTACGGCCTGCCGCGTAATGACTTCAGCTACGCGGACACGGCCATGCGTCACTACACGCCGCTCTGGCAGGAACACATCCCGGTGGATGTGGTCTCCACCTCCAGCGACCTCTCCTCGTACAAGGTCCTGATCGTCCCCAACGCGTATTTGATCGACGACGCCGGGGTGTCGGCCATCCACGAGTTCGCCCGCAACGGCGAGACGGTCATCATGTCGTTCTTCTCCGGCGTGGTGGACTCCTGCAACCGAGTCAGGCCGGACGGGTATCCGGGGGCGTTCCGCGAGCTGATCGGCGCCAAAATCGACGAATACTGGCCGGCCCGGTCTGGCGAGACGTTCACCGTGGAGTTCACCGACGGCCGGGTGACGACGTCTACCTGGTGGCGTGAGGACCTCCACCTGGAGAGCGGGAAGCCTCTGGCGGTTTATCAGGATGGGCTGCTGGCGGGGCGTGCGGCCGTTGTGGAGAACGGGTTCGGCTCGGGGCGGGTGGTTTATTTCGCCACGTTGCTGGAGGAGTCCGCCTTCGGTGAAGTGCTGGTGGATGCCGTACGGGACGCGGGGGTGGAGTCGGCGTTCGCCGGGGTTCCCTCGCATGTGGAGTGCACGATCAGAGGGGACAAGTACCTCTTCCTTATGAACCACAGCGCCGACGAGCCCGCCACCGTTCCGCTGCCTTTCCCCGGCACCGACCTGCTTACCGGAGAGCAGGTGGCGGAGACGATTGCCCTGCCTCCCCTGAGCGCCGCAGTCATCGAGGTTGACCTGCATCAATGACACGTTCAAGATTCGCCAACGCACTCACGGCTGCCGCTCGCAAATCTTCATCACTGAGGCCTCCTGCCTCCTCCCTCAAGTGCGGATCACTACAGTATTCGTCCACCACACCAAACAGGGATTCGAGAATCTCAAAGACCTCAGGAGGCCACATCTCTGGATCATTTTTGTATAGGCGTAGAAATATGACCTCGAATTCTAAGGCGTCAATTTCCCCCTGTACAAAAACTTTCAACAAGAGAAAGTACGCATAGAGCGGACTCCCGTACACTGCTGTCCTAGCCACCCCGAGAGCCCCCTCTCCATTACGCTTCTTAGCTGTGCGGACGACTTTGCATACACGCCCTTACTGCCATAGAAACAGACTTTTGTACACGAGGGCTTTCGCGCATCCCCTGCCATCCAGTGAGCTGCACGCGAAGTACTTGGCCGAACGCGAAGCTGAGGAGAAGGAGTGATGACGAGTTTTCGCAAGTGGAGCGAGGTCCGCGCCGACATCGTGGCCAACTCTGGCGGCGAGGAGACCGTAGCCGAGGCCCGACGGTGGCATCAAGCCTATATCGATCATTACTGCCGGGCCGAGCGGGCACAGAAGCCTGGGCCTGTCACCAACCACATCGCCGACGAGCCGCCACAGTCCCGCCGCCTTGCCTAGTACCGACCTGCTCACCGGAGAGCAGGTGGCTACCCTGCCCCCCTGAGCGCCACGGTCATCGAGGCGTCCGTTCGGTGACTGCTCGGTCGATTGTCATCGCAAGCGAGTACCGCTCCGCCTCGGGATCTCGGCAGGGCCAGCCAGGCGACTCGTTGCCACGTGCCCCCGAAGTCGGCGATGACCTTCAAAGCTGTGCTACGTCATCCCGTGATGCCCTCTTCAGCGGAGAACGCTTCGGCTCTGGGCCACCCCGTGAGTCATCGAGGTCAAAGTATGCAGATTCCTCATGCAGTCGAACGGCTGCATTGAAATCCCGCCTATACGTCCATTCATCTACAGGAAGCGTATTCAGGGCCGCCTCAAAGAAATCTACAGCACCTCTCGTCAAGGCCTCCAACACGTTCCTTATACGACCCGAAGCGACGCGTTCCTCGTCACGGTCCACGAACTTGACGACGACCCTTCCGCCGGAGATTCTTTTCAATACGAGCATGTACCTGCATTCAGGAAAATTGATGACCACGTCCTCGCCCCCGATAAAGGTCTTGAGAGACGTAAGCATGAGAGACCAGAGTGCATCAATCGTGTCGACATCTTCATGTCCAAGGATTCGAATACCGTCGACGTAAAACTCGATGACCCCTTGGATGCACCTATCTCGACAGAACTGGACATCGCAGCTTTCGACCGGTACGAGTTCTCCCGAATGAGCAACCACGAGAGTTCTCACTCTTGCGGCCTTAGCGTTGTCGTACATCATGCCTCCCCCATCGGCCGACGCCACGCTTCAGCAGATAGAACTGGCCAATGACTCCGTCCCCGAACCTAGGACATACGAGCGCCGCTGACGTGTCCCGCATACCTTTCCCCATCTTCCTTGGAGATTCCAACTCCTGATCTGCTTCGCGCATACCCTCAATGACGGTGGACGTCTCCTTGCTGGAAGCTTCTAGGACGATCGAGTCCGGACCACGGGACACCACTTTCGTCTGGAGGTCTTCATCCACGTGCGGTCCAATGCGTTCGAACTGCGCTTTGCCAGTCAGCTCGGCAGGCGCCAATTACAGATGCCCTCGATGCAGAGTTCGGCGGTCGTCCTACGAGGGTCCGGCGCCTTGATGGAGACCTTGCCGCCCCATCGGCTGTAGCGGGTGTCGACGTGAAGGGTCTTGCCTATCAGTTCGTCCAGGCCTTCGGCGATCGTGAACGTGCTCCGTACCCTGCTGACCTGGTTTCTGGAGTTCAGGGTGATGGTGTAGGAGAGCTTGGTGGCCGAACCCCAGCTGATGTGCGTTGAGTGCTGAGCCCAGAGGGAGGCCTGCTCAAGCTTCTTGAAGGTGATAGCGCCCGTAAAGGTTTTCCCACGCCGTTTGCCGTTCTTCAGCAGAGCGGCCAGGGTCGCGGGCTCGGCCGGGTTGACGAGCTGCTCGTCATAACCAAGTAACTCTGTGTGCCAGAGGTGGGACTGGTGAGAGTCCTCCCACCAGACGTTGCCCTCCTTCAGCCACTTACCTACAAAGCCCCCGGACTGGTAGCTGGCGCCGCCCACGTCGTGGCTGAAGCCGATAACGCGCTCGCGTCCGTGCTCGCCCCCTGTGGTGGTGACATCAAGGCCCTTGACGCCGCCCTTCGGATGAAACTCGAAGACGCCCGTACGCCGGCGCTCCACCCGTTCACCGCCGCCTGACAGGGTGGTTACCTCGGTGAAGTGCACGCCGCGTCCCGGCGTCAGAAGAGCATCAAGCGTCTGTACGGGGTCCTTGGTCACTGCCTGAGAAGAGTCACCCCCCGCCAGCAGAGCACCACAGACCGCCAAAGCCGCGATGATCCTCTTCATCATCGTGATACTGCTCCGCTTTGATCACGCTGAGAGCACGGACCGGATGCGATCACCGAACATGATCTCAGTGTCATCAATCAACGTTCTGACGGAAGCCCATGATGATAGAGGCATCCGTTTCACTTCACGGAGCCACCACTGGAACACAAGACTGGTCGCGTGACCCACAGCGATAGGCGAGGGTCGATCGATTATTTTGGAGGTGGCGCCAGTTCAGGATTGCGCCATTCCTCCGAGTAGAGGCGATGGGCCAGGTCCCACAGTTCCATGGCCTTCGGGTCGCGGTCCTTCTGGTGCTCAAGGTGTTCGAGCAGATTCCTGCCTTCCCGTCGGCCGGCGACGATGTAAGCGAGTGCGTCGGAGTCGTTGGCCCACATAGCGTATTCGGGCCACAGCATTCCGAGATACGTGTGCGCAGGGAGTCCAGTCAGGCCTTCATGCCACTTATCCCAGTAGTTGTCGAAGTCCTCGAGCGATGCCTCACCGCTGAGCACGTCATCGATGAAAGTCATAGGGGTACCTTTCCGCCGGGTTCGGCGGGTTAAGGCCAGGAGGGGCCCGAACCAATATCGGCGTCCTCGGCTGCTGCGCGGGGCGGACAGCGCATTCAGGACTTCAGCCAGCGTGAGCAGGTCGAGTAGGTCGGTGATTCAGGGGGCACGTTCGTCATTAGCGCCCCTTGACACCTGCACCAGTCAGCCTCGTCAACGTACAAGGAGAGAACGCTTCGACCCTGATAGTCAGGTCCCGGTGCCGAATCCGTCGAGGGCTTCTCGCTCCTCAAGGGTCCGCAGTTCCTGGAAGACGGTGATGTGCATGCCGCCCGGCGCGTCCAGGCGAGCGTTCAGCGACTGCCACGGCGTGACAGTGGGCGGCGCGACCTCATCGGCCCCGGCCGACTTCAGACGGTCGACGGTCTCCCGGGTGTCGTCCACCTCGAAGGCGACCCGGAACTTGGGTGCCACCTGCCGCCCCACCTCCACCTCGTCGATCATCCGCTTCTGCGCCGGGTTCGCGATCTCCAGCGTCGCCCGTCCGGCCTCCAGGATGACCACCTCGGCCCCGTCACCTCCGGAGAAGGCCGCCTGTTCCGGTAGGCCCAGCACATCCCGGAAGAAGGCGACGGCCGCCTCGTAATCCTCGGCCTCCACCACGAGTCGCAGCTGCTTGACGGCAGGCTCAGCGGTCATCGATATCCCCTTCAGTTCGGGTGCCTGGACATTCGTCCTAATGATCAAGACTCTGACAGAGGGGCCCGAAATTCCCTATCCCTCAAGATGACTGACGGAGCCCAGGTCAGAGCGCGTCCCCTGCCAGCAGGCGGTCCCACAGCCGCATCGCTTCGGCGGCGGGAAGCCAGGGGCTCTCGCTGACACGCTTGCCGCCGGCCCACCTCACAGTCCGGCGGATGTGGGCCAGGCCGCCAGCCGTGCATAGCTCGTACACGGTCGGGACGCAGTCGCAGGTGTGACTCCGGACCCGGACCGAGCTGCAGCGGAGTGCGGGATCCGACCAGTCGATCATGGTGTGGCCCTCTCGGAGGGGCGGCAGGTGCGTTCCCACGCACTCGTCTTTCGGCATGCATGGCCTCCGAGCGCTCAGGAAGACCGGGATGGGCACGGGTGAGGGACATGCCGGTTCGGGCAGCAGATGATGCCGATGGTGATGAACCGTCCGCCGTGCAGCCATTCGCCCCACTGCACGTCCACGCCGCGAGGCAGCAGGTCACGGGCGGTCTCCAGGCGTTCTTCGAGGGGGATCGGCTCGGGCAGCAGCAGCGCCGCGCGTATCTTGGCGTACTCATCGGCCATCCAGGCCACCGCCGAAACCACCTCCTCGAAGGTGGCCGCGATCCGTGATGGGGGTTTGAGCAGCCAGTCGCCGGTCCGCATCGGCGGCAGCAAAGAAGTGGTGAACTCGGGCGAGGCGGGGCGGCGGTCGGCCTCATTGGCGCGTTCTACCCCAGGACCGACCCATTGGTAGGCATGCCAGTGCACGGGCGCTCCCGATACGGTTAGGGGGTGGCGGCCCCTGCTTGCTTGGATCAGGCAGGGACCGCCGTCTTACGGGTGACGCCTAGAGGATGGTCAGACCGGCGGCGCGAAGCTCGTCACCGGTGAACCGGAGCGTCCCGGCATCCGGGTTCTTCGAGTCACGCACCGCGTAGGCGTCCTCCACACCCGGGATCGGCGCGATCAGGACACAGGACTCCATCTCCTCCTCCTGCTGGTTACCCCCGCATGCCCGGCTGAACGACACCCCTTCTAGGTGACAGCCATACAGATCCATTCAGGCGCTCTCCTCTCTTCGATGGACTGTGACGTCGCGAGCACGGAACGTCACGAGGAGAACACTAGTGCGGTCATGCTGTAGTACGCCATGTCATACGGCAGATCGCTAACTCACTCTGCGGCGACCTATTGTGATCTCCGTGGTGGAGCTGAAGCCGAATCGCCCCAGGTGGCGGCAGGTTTACGAGATCATTCGGGGTCGGATCGAGGCCGGAACGTACCCTCCCGGCTCCAAGATCCCCACCGTGCTGGAGCTGGTAGCGGAGTTTCAGATCGCCAACGTGACCGCGCAGAAGGTATACAAGAAACTCCGTGAGGACGGCCTGATCTACACCGAGCCCGGAATGGGCAGCTTCGTGGTCGAAGACGAAGGCGACTCTCTCCCGCAGTAGGCCCGGGCCGTCGGACGGAGCAAGGAGCATCTGATGAGACGTCCCGAGGTCGTTCCGTGCCATGCCGAACTCACCACCCAGCAGCAGGCAAGACATGCGAACGCTTAGAAGCATGCGGGCTGGCCGCGGATCCCTTCTGTCACGGCCGCTCGTGTAGGGCAAGGAATCATGGCGGAGCCGGGCAGTCGGGCGTCTCCGCAGCGTCGTCGACTCCTACGAGGTGCGGCCCGCATTCACTGGGCGCGGATGTGTGAGGTCAGCCCGTCCAGGCGATGCGGACGATGTAGACGAGACGGCGCTCCTCCAGGACGAAGTACGTGGCCATACCCAAGCCATCACCGAAGGGCTGGGTGAGCATGTTGCCCTTCGGCCTGTCCTCGCGGAAGGACTTGCCGCCCCAGGGGGCGACCTCCAGCATCGCAAGCAACTCCATGAAGGCGGCGCAGGCCTCGGGCTGCAGCCCGTCGCGCTCCCGCTCGGCCTGCGGGTCCAAGGCGACTTCGTACACCCCTACTCGCCTTGCTCGATGCGTTCACGCATGCGCTGCTTGTACGCGTCGTCCACGATGACGGCGCCAGGCGGCGTCTCCCCTCGCTCCAGATACTCCATGGCCCGTTCGGCTCTCGCGATCGTGTCCGCGCACTCTGCCGGGTCGGCCTTTTCGTATGCGATCCACCACCAGCGCTTCTGGAACTCCAAGACGGGCTTCAGGTCGTAGCTCAGCTTGGCCTTGTCGATGGCGTGCCAGTACGCGTGATCGAACGCCTCCTGGTCCTCGGCCGGCAGCGCGTCCCGGACTGTCCTGAGGCTGGTGCGGTCAGCATTCAGTGCGGCCCGGATCTCCTCCGGCGTGCGGTGCATGCCGTGCGGTTCGGCCGTCATCGCGACGCATCCTCCTTCAGTCTGCTGGGGAGCCATGGACGGGACATGACCTCAGTGTATGTTCGCCGCAGGCGCGCGAGCAGCCGATGCACCGCATCGCCCAGAAAGGCGTATCACTAAGCCTTATAGCTGCATCGATTGACGGATCGGCACGGGAGATGAGAGCGGGGACGCCAACGCCGGACGCGGCGAACCGCGCCCGGCGGGCGATGGACGCGTTCTCGGCGCAGAGCTCTCCAAGGTGCCGAGTGCCCTCGAACGGGAGTTTCCGCGCGTAACTTCAGCTGAAGTTGACGTCGCTGCAGATGTAGTACGTCTGGTCCATGTGGGACGCCTTCCAGACCGTGTAGACCACGTGGCGTCCAGTGCGCGACCCCTTGTTGAGGCCGGTGATCATGTAGGTCTCGGCGGGGGCGTACCGGGGTGTCTCGCGGACGAGTTCCAGGTGGTTCCAGCCGAGCGGGGTCGTGGTGGCGTTGTAGCCCTGGCGGGTGATGTAGACGCGGATGTAGTCGGCGCCGTGGCGGGCCTGGTCGTACAGGTTGATGCTGAACGTGCTGCCGAGGTTGGTCGTCTTCCAGGCGCCGGGGGTGTCCATGGAGCGGTAGCGGCCGCCCTCGGCGTGGCCGCCGCTGCAGAGCTGGCCGTTGGGGACGGCGGCCTGGTGGTTGCCGCCTACGTTGTCGCGGTAGAGGCCATTCCAGTTCCACATGGCGTTGGGGTTGTCCTGCCAGGCCTGCCAGCACATCGGGTCCTGCTGCTGCATGGCGGGGTTCTGGAAGTCGTGGCCCCAGCGCTCCCAGCAGCCGTAGTTGCGGGAGGCGGGGTCGATGACCGAGCCGTGTGCCGAGGCGGTGCCGGCCAGCGGCATGGCGAGGAGGGTCACCGTGGCGGCGAGCAGGGCGAGGATGCGCCGCGCCCGGCGGCGGGGTCTGGCGTGGGTCATTGGCGGTCTCCGTGTTCCGGTTGGGGTCCGGGGGTGGGAGCGCTCCCAGCCGCGAAGGTATCTGACCGCCGATGGGTGTGCCAGTGACTCAAGATTGTCAAGTTCGGGGGCGAGCGGCTAAGACCCGGGGGTGAGCAGCGGAAAAGGCTTTCCCGAAGATCGCTCGTACGCGTGAAAATTTCAGCCGTACGAGGGGTTGGCGACGGCGAGTTTGGCCCGTACGGCCTCTTTCAGGAAGGGCACCAGCATGGGGCTGTCGTCGAGGCGGCCCTCGCGGATCGCGGCGGCGAGCTCGGCGTCGTCGGCGACGCCGAGGGCGGCGAGGCGGGTCTCGTGGTCGCGGGCCTGCGCCGGGCCGAGTTCGATCTCACGCTCGACCATCGCCAGGACGTTGACGGCGACCCGGGTGTGGAAGCGGACCCGGCCCTCGGCCGCCGGAAGCACGTCCGTTTCGAGGAACTCGCGGACCGCTGCGACGAGCTGGGCGGCGGTCGGGGCGTCGTGCGGGGCGGGCATGGCTGCTCCGTTGACCGGGAACCTGTTTTCGGTTGGGATCATCGCATGAGCTTCGCCGTTCCTGACAGGGTCCGCCCGCTGCGGGATGCCGTGTACGCGTTCATGACGGAGCGGGTGGAGCCCGCCGAGCACCTGCTCCACGAGGGTGAGGCGCTGCGCGAGCTGCAGGAGGAGGCGAAGAAGGAGGGGCTCTGGGCGCTCGGGCATCCGAAGGAGCTCGGCGGCGGCGGGCTGCCGTTCCTCGACTACGTGTACGTGAACGAGGTGCAGGGGCGCAGCGAGTACGGGCAGCTCGCGCTCGGCACGTACACCTTGCAGGACTCGCTCATGCTGTACGAGCACGGGACCGACGAGCAGCGGGAGCGCTACCTGCGGCCGCTGGTGCGGGGCGAGATCTCACCGAGCTTCGCGATGACCGAGCCGGCGGTGTCGAGCAGCGACCCGACGCAGCTGGCGACGCGGGCGGTGCTCGACGGCGGCGAGTGGGTGATCAACGGGCACAAGTGGTTCACCACGGGCGCGTCCCGGGCGGCGTACACGACCGTGATGTGCCGGACCGAGGACGACGCGCCGCCGCACCTGGCCTTCTCGATGATCCTGGTGCCGACGGACACGCCCGGGTACACGATCGTGCGCGACACGCCGGTGCTCGGGCTGGACGGGTCGCACTGCGAGGTGCGGTACGAGGACGTGCGGGTACCGGCGGGCAACCTGCTCGGGCCGCGCGGGCAGGGGTTCGTGATCGCGCAGAGACGGCTCGGGCCGGGGCGGGTCTTCCACTGCATGCGCTGGCTGGGGCAGGCGCAGCGGGCGTTCGACCTGATGTGCCGCCGGTTGCATGAGCGGACGGCGTTCGGGGAGCCGCTGGCGCGCAAGCAGCTGATGCGGCAGCACGTGTTCGACTCGTACGCGGAGATCCAGGCGGCGCGGCTGCTGACGCTGCGGGCGGCGGAGGCGGTGGACGCCGGGGGCGACGCGCGGGTGGAGATCGGGGCGATCAAGGTGGTGGGGGCGCGGATGCTGCACAACGTGATCGACCGGGCGATCCAGGTGTACGGGGCGGCGGGGCTGACACCGGACACGCCGCTGGACCGGATGTACCGGCACGCGCGGGCCGCGCGGATCTACGACGGGCCGGACGAGGTGCACGTCGACTCGGTGGGGCGGCGGATCCTGGGCGAGTACGCGGGCGGCGGCAACTGGGAGTTCGGGCTGCGATGAGCGACGTCGGGACGGTGGTGCGGGAGGCGTTCGGCGGCGGGGCCTCGGTCGAGGGGCTGGTGCGGCTGTCCGGCGGGGCGTCGCGGGAGACGTGGGCGCTGGACGTGGTCACGGCTGACGGGGTGCGGCATCCGCTGGTCTTCCGCTCGGGGGCCGCGGGGCTGGCGGCGGAGGCGCGGCTGATGCGGGCCGCGCGGGAGGCCGGGGTGCCGGTGCCGGGCGTGGTGGCGGCTGCCGACTCGTACGTGCTGATGGAGCGGGTCGAGGGTGAGACGATTCCGCGGCGGATCCTGCGGGACGAGGCGGTCCGGCCGCTGCTGGCGGGGCAGTGCGGGGAGGCGCTGGCGGCGATCCACCGGATGCCGCTGTCGGCGCTCCCCCAGGCCACCGATACGCGGGACGCGGACGCCGGAACGCCTGCCGCGGATGTCCAGATGGCCGGTCCTCGCGGGGTGGGGGATGCCGACGGCGATCCGCTTGCTGTGTGGCGGGAGGCGCTGGACGCCGCGGGTGAGCCGCATCCCGTGTTCGAGCTGGCGCTGCGCCGCCTGGCCGCCACCCGGCCGGAGAGCACGCGGCGGACGGTGGTCCACGGCGACTTCCGCAACGGCAACCTCGTGGTCGGCCCCCGGGGTGTCGAGGCGGTGCTCGACTGGGAGCTGGCGCACGCCGGTGACCCGCTGGAGGATCTCGGCTGGCTCTGCGTGAAGGCGTGGCGGTTCGGGTCGCCGCTGCCGGTGGGCGGCTTCGGCACCTATGACGACCTGCTGTCCTCGTACGAGAAAGCGTCCGGGCACCCCGTGGACCGGGAGGCGCTGCGCTGGTGGGAGACGTTCGGGGTGCTGAAGTGGGGCGTGATCTGCGTCGTGCAGGCGCGCAGGCATCTGAGCGGCGAGGCGCGGTCGGTGGAGCTGGCGGCGATCGGGCGGCGGGTGTGCGAGAACGAGTGGGACCTGCTGGCCATGCTGGAGGAAAACCCGTTGCGCTGACTCATCCCCCGGCCGCAGGCTGGCCGCTGCAGACGGTGGCGTGGTTCACGCCCGCCTCGCACGTGTTCGAGGGCATGCGGACGGTGCTGGCGGGCGGCGCGGTGCCGTGGGAGCGGATGGCGTGGGCGGCCGCGCTGGACGTGGTCTACGTGGGGGCGACGCTGGCGGTGTTCGGCTGGGCTCTCCGGTACGCACGACGTCACGGGAAGTTGTCCCGGTTCGGGGACTGACGGGTTTACTGTCGGGAGCATGGAGATCACTCCGAACAGCGGCACCGGGTCAGGTCCCATCACCCCCGACGGTTCGCCCGTGGAGTTCTACAAGCTGGTGCCGGTGGGCGCCGAGCCGGACATCGTGGCCGGCGTGGTGCCGGCCGGCGGGTCGGTGCTCGATCTGGGCGCGGGCGTGGGGCGGGTGACGCACCCGCTGGTCGAGCGCGGCTACGAGGTGGTCGCGGTGGACGAGTCGGCCGAGATGCTGGCCGAGGTGCGGGGCGCGGAGACGGTGCGCTCGCGTATCCAGGACCTGCGGCTGGGGCGGCGGTTCGACGGCGTGCTGCTGGCCTCGCATCTGGTGCACACCGCCGACGAGGCGGGGCGGCGGGGCCTGCTGGAGGCGTGCGCGCGGCACGTCGCGGACGACGGGGCGGTGCTGATCCAGTGGCTGCCGCCGGAGGCGCACGACGCCCAGGCGCCCGGTCAGGGCAGGACCGACGGCGGCTTCCGGATCGAGCTGGCGGCGCTGGAGCGGGTCGCGCCGGGCGTGGTCAACGCGACCATGCGCTACCGGCACGGGGAACACGAGTGGACGCAGTCGTTCACCTCCCGCCGCCTGTCGGACGAGGAGCTGGCGCGGGCGCTGGAGGAGGCGGGCCTGCGGCTCGCCGGGTTCCTCACCAAAGACAGGGGCTGGGTGAAGGCGGTGCCCTTGAGTGGTGGCTGATCGGCTGGGCAGACTGTGCCGAGAGGAAACGCCATCCTGGAGGTAGCCGTGGCCGACGAGTACGACGTCATCGTGATCGGAGCCGGCCCGGCCGGTGAGAACGTCGCCGACAGGGCGGTGCGCGGCGGGCTGTCGGCCGCGATCGTGGAGGAGCGGCTGGCGGGCGGCGAGTGCTCCTACTGGGCGTGCATCCCGAGCAAGGCGCTGCTGCGCCCGGTCGAGCTGGCCGCCGAGGTGTCCCGGGTGCCGGGGCTGGAGCTGGGGCCGATCGACGCGCGGGCGGTGCTGGCCCGCCGCGACGAGGCGGTCAGCGGCTACGACGACGCCGGTCAGGTGCGGTGGATCGAGAGCGTGCCGATCGCGTTCGTGCGCGGGCGCGGCCGGCTGGACGGCCCCCGCCGGGTGGTGGTCGACACGGCGGACGGCGGCGAGCGGGTGCTGACCGCCCGGCACGCCGTGGTGCTGGCGACCGGCAGCGTCCCGTCGGTGCCGCCGGTGCCGGGGCTGCGGGAGGCGGAGCCGTGGACGAGCCACGAGGTGACGGCCGCCGACTCGGTGCCGGACCGGCTGGTGGTGATCGGCGGCGGGGTGGTGGGCTGCGAGATGGCGCAGGCCATGCACGGGCTGGGCGCCCGGCAGACGACGCTGCTGGTGCGCGGCGGCGGGCTGCTGGAGCGGATGGAGCCGTTCGCGGGCGAGCTGCTGGCCGACGCGTTCGCGGCCTCCGGGATCGACGTGCGGC
This sequence comes from Nonomuraea sp. NPDC049649, assembly GCF_040675175.1. Taxonomy (NCBI): domain Bacteria; kingdom Bacillati; phylum Actinomycetota; class Actinomycetes; order Streptosporangiales; family Streptosporangiaceae; genus Nonomuraea; species Nonomuraea sp. NPDC049649. Next base: position 98,659 of record NZ_JBFAOH010000007.1, on the reverse strand, counting down.
TGCGTACCTCGGCGGAGCGGGTGGAGCGGCCGGAGAAGGGCGGCAAGGTGACCGTGCACCTGCCGGAGGGCCCGCCGGTCGAGGCCGACGAGGTGCTGGTCGCGACGGGCCGCAAGCCCGCGACCGAGGGGCTGGGGCTGGAGAGCGTCGGCCTGCCGGCGGACCGGCCGGTGGAGGTGGACGACAGCCTGCGCGCCACCGGCGTGCCGGAGGGCTGGCTGTACGCGGTGGGCGACGTCAACGGGCGCAACCTGCTCACCCACATGGGCAAGTACCAGGCGCGGGCGTGCGGCGACGTGATCGCGGCCCGGGCCAAGGGCGGGCCCGACGACCGGCCGGGGATGCGGGCGTCCGCCGACGGGCTGGGGCCGCCGCAGGTGGTGTTCACCGACCCGCCGATCTGCTCGGTCGGGCGGACCGAGGCCGCCGCGCGCGAGGCCGGGTTCCGGGTGCGGGCGGTCGAGTACGACCTGGCGAGCGTGGCCGGCGCCTACCTGCTCGGCGACGGCTACCGGGGCCGGGCCAAGGCCGTGGTGGACGAGGACCGCAAGGTGCTGCTGGGCGTCACCTTCGCCGGGCCGGGCACGGCCGAGCTGCTCCACTCGGCGACGATCGCGGTCACCGGGGAGGTGCCGCTGGACCGGCTCTGGCACGCGGTGCCGTCGTTCCCGACGGTGAGCGAGGTGTGGCTGCGCCTGCTGGAGACCTACGGTCTGTGACAGCCGCGCAGGTAGGCGACGGTCATCTCGCCGACCATGCGGCGCAGCCGCTCGCGGTGCTCGGGCGCGGTCATGTCGCGCCCGAACAGCGCGCCGAAGGTGTGCTGGTTGGACACCCGGAAGAAGCAGAACGCGCTGATCATCATGTGCACGTCGACGGCGTCGGCCTCGGTGTCGAAGTCGCCGCTCGCCTTGCCCGCCTCCAGGATGCGCTCGATGACGCCGAGCACGGGCGTGCCGAGGTTGGCCAGGGCCTGCGACTTGCGGATGTGCTCGGCCTCGTGGATGTTCTCGATCGCGACGAGCTTGATGAAGTCGCGGTGCGCGTCGTGGTGGTCGAACGTCAGCTCCGCCAGCGTCCTGATCGCCTCGACGGGCGCCAGGTGGGCCACGTCGAGGTCGCGCTCGGCGGCGCGGACCACCGAGTACGCCTGCTCCAGGACGGCTATGTAGAGCTTCTCCTTGCTGCCGAAGTAGTAGTAGATCATGCGCTTGGTGGTGCGCGTCATCTCGGCGATCTCGTCCACCCGCGCTCCCGCGTAGCCGCGCCTGGCGAACTCCCGCTGGGCGACGTCGAGGATCTCCGCCCTGGTGCGGTCGGCGTCGCGCCGGCGCTCACCGGTGACTGGCTGCGAGGTCATAGGACTCCACGGGACGGCGGGGACGATTCGCCCCATCCTATGACCGCTCGGCGTGCTGCACGGCCAGCCGAACCGCCGCGTTGGCCGCGCCGTACCCGTCGTAGCCGCCGATCCGCTGCACCAGCTCGAAGAAGACCCGGCCCGCCGTCACCGTGTACAGGTGCAGGAACTCGCCCCGCTCGTCCCTGTCGTACAGCAGCCCCAGCTCCCTGATCTCCGGGTCCGTCCCGTACCTCGCCTCCAGGTTGTCGTAGTAGTTGGCCGGGATCGGCAGCAGCAGCTCGGGATGCCCGGCGCGCAGCCGCCGGGCGAGCGCCCGCAGGTCGCGGACGGCGAGCGCGACGTGCTGCCGGGACGCCGGCGGGGTGCCCACCCGGGCGATGTTGACGACCACGCGGGTGCCGCCCCCGGCCATCGCGCGGCTGCGCATCAGGCCGTACGGGTCGGCGACCTCCAGGCTCTCCTGCGGGCGCAGCCCGAGCACGGCGCGGTAGAACAGCGACGCCTCGTCGAAGTGCTGCCACGGCTGGGTGAGCGCGACGTGGTCGATCCCCGTCACCTCTCCATCCGGTACGGGCGACTCGCGAGGGAAGTCGGCCGTCCAGTCGGGGTGGTCGGCGTGCCCGGTGCGGCAGAAGAACAGGGCGGTCCCGTCGGGGGCGGCGATGGCGTCCAGCGGCGCGTCCCCGGGCGCCCGCTCGCGCGGCAGCACCGGCGCGAGCAGCGTCTCGGCCCGCTTCACCGACGCGGCCGGGTCGGGGCTCTCCAGCCCGATCGCCACCAGCCCCGGCTCCTCCCCGGCGGGCTCCGGGGCCGCGTTGAGGAGGATGCGGGCGCCGCCCTGCTCCCAGAGTTCGACCGGTTTGGTGCGGTGCGTGCCGGTACGGGCGAAGCCGAGGGCCGACAAGAGGGCGGGCAGTTCGGCGGATCCCCCGGTGGCCAGCTCGGCGAAGGCGAACCCGGACGGCACGACGGGCGCCGTCCCGGCGGGCTCCAGCGACTCCTCCAGCGCGATCAGCGACCGCATCGCGTCCAGCGCGGTCCGGCGGGCGTCGGCCTGGCGGAAGACGTCGTTGAACACCTCCAGCGACAGCGGCCCCGTATAACCGGTTGCCAGCACGTGCCGGACCAGGCCGGTGACGTCGAAGCCGCCCTGGCCGGGGAAGCAGCGGTAGTGGCGGCTCCACTGCAGCACGTCCATCGCCAGCCGGGGCGCGTCGGCGAGCTGCAGGAAGAACACCTTCTCCCCCGGGATCGCCTCGATGCCGATGGGGTCGGAGCCGCGCGACAGGATGTGGAAGCTGTCCAGGCAGACGCCGAGCGCCGGATGGTCGGCCATCCGCACGATGCGCCAGGCGTGCAGGTACTCGCTGACGTGCCGCCCCCAGGCCAGCGCCTCGTAGGCGACCCGGATGCCGTGCCCGGCGGCCCGTTCGGCGAGCAGGCGCAGTTGCTCGGCGGCGAGCGCGTCGTCGGGCACCGTGTCCGGGGAGACGTTCGAGCAGACGAGCAGGGTGTCGGCGCCGAGCCGGTTCATCACGTCGAAGGTGTGGTCGGCCCGGCGCAGGTTGGCCCGGAGCACGTCTCCGGGCACTCCTTCGAAGTCGCGCAGCGGCTGGTACAGGTCGATGCCGAGCCCCAGGTCGGCGGCGCGGCGGCGGATCTCCTCGGGTTTCAGCGGGCAGGCGATGAGGTCGTTCTCGAAGATCTCCACCCCGTCGAACCCGGCCGCGGCGACGGCCTCCAGCTTCTCGGTCAGCGTGCCGCTCACGGACACGGTGGCGATGGACTTGCGCATGGCGTGCTCCTGTCAGCCGTCGACGAGGTCGGTCAGGTGGGCGAGCATCCGGCCGGTGTCGGGTTCCCGGCCGGTGAACAGGTGGAAGGCGTGGGCCGCCTGGAAGACGACCATGCCCCCGCCGTCGAGGGTGCGGCAGCCGAGGGCGCGGGCGCGGCGCAGCAGCTCGGTCTCCAGCGGCCGGTAGACGATGTCGGCCACCCAGAGATCGGGGCGGAGCAGCTCCGCGGGCAGCGGCAGGCCGGGGTGGCCGGCCATGCCGGTGGGGGTGGCGTGCACCAGCCCGTCCGCGTCCGGCAGCAGCTCGGCCAGGTCGCCGGTGGCGGCCGGGCGGGCCCGTTCCGCGCCGAACCGGGCGGCCAGCTCCCCCGCCAGCGTCCGCGCCCGCTCCGGGTCGGCGTCCACGACGGTCAGCTCGCCCGTGCCCAGCGTGAGCAGCGCGTGCCCGACGGCGGCCCCGGCCCCGCCCGCGCCGAGCAGCGTCACCCGACCCGTGGGCGCGCCGGGCAGGCCGCGGGTGAACGACTCGGCGAACCCGGTCCAGTCGGTGTTGTGCCCCACCGCCCGGCCGCCGTCGAAGACGACGGTGTTGACCGCGCCCAGCGTGGCCGCGTCCGCCGACAGCTCGTCCAGGTGCGGCAGCACGGCCCGCTTGCACGGGTGGGTGATGTTGAGCCCGTCGAAGCCCAGCCGCCGCGCGGCGCGGACCATCTCGCCCGCCTCCCCCGCCCCGGCCACCTCGATGAGGCGGTAGACGTACGGGAGGCCGAGGCGGGACGCCTCCCGCTCGTGCAGGGCGGGGCTGAGCGACGGCCCGATGCCGGTGCCGACGAGCCCGATGAGGTAGGAGGTCATGCTCACCCTCGTGACTTATGTACGAACTAGTGAGTTAGTCATAACATCTCCCGAGCCGTCCGGGGAAGAGTCTTGACACGAGAAGACGTCGCCTGGACTATGGCGGGCAATTAACTATCTAGTTCGTCACAAGTCAGCGGCCTGAGACGGGGGCACGGCCCAGCACTCGAACGACGCCGCACCCAAAGGGAGCCAACGTGACCCAACCCCCCGCTGCCCGCGAGGGCACGCCGCGCAAGGCGGCCGTCGCGGCCTGGATCGGCAGCGCGCTGGAGTACTACGACTTCTTCATCTACGGCAGCGCCGCCGCCCTGATCTTCTCCAAGGTCTTCTTCGACGAGTCCGACCCCGCCACCGCGACCCTCCAGTCGCTGGCCAGCTTCGGCGTCGCCTACGCCGCCCGGCCCATCGGCGCGTTCTTCCTCGGCCACTACGGCGACCGGTTCGGCCGCAAGCGCATCATGGTGTTCACGCTCATCCTCATGGGCGTGTCGACGTTCCTCATCGGCTGCCTGCCGACCCGCGACCAGATCGGCGGCCTCGCCCCGGCACTGCTGGTCCTGCTGCGCATCCTGCAAGGCCTGTCGGCGGCGGGTGAGCAGGCCAGCGCCAACTCCATGACACTGGAGCACGCCCCGCAGGACCGGCGCGGCTACTACACCAGCTTCACGCTCAACGGCACCCAGTTCGGGCAGATCCTGGCCACCCTGGTGTTCATCCCGGTGGCGGCCATGCCGGAGGAGCAGCTGCTGACCTGGGGCTGGCGGGTCCCGTTCTGGATGAGCGTGATCGTGGCCGTGGCCGCCTGGGTGATCCGGCGCAAGCTGGAGGAGACCCCGGCGTTCGAGCGGGAGGTGGCCGCGGGCACGGTGCCGCGGATGCCGCTGTCGGTGCTCTTCCGCGACCACTGGGCGAGCGTGCTGCGGGTGGTGTGCGCGGCGCTCATCGCCACGGTCAGCACCATCTTCACCGTCTGGGCGCTCAACTACGCCACCGAGCACGTCGGCCTGGACCGGGCCCTGATGCTCTGGGTGAGCATCGTGGCCAACGTCGTCGCGCTACTGGCCATCCCGCTCTGGGCGATGCTGTCGGACCGGATCGGCCGCAAGCCGGTCTTCCTCATCGGGGCCGTCGGCAGCCCGATCATGATGTTCGCCTACCTGGCGGCGATCAACTCCGGCAGCTATCCGATGATCTTCCTGGTCGGCGTGCTCACGCTCGGCGTCGTCTACAGCGCCTCCAACGGCATCTGGCCCGCGCTCTACGGCGAGATGTTCACCACGCAGGTGCGGCTGTCGGGCATGGCGATCGGCACCCAGATCGGCTTCGCCGTCGCCGGCTTCGCGGTCGCCTCGGCCGCCGGCATCGTCTCCCCCGAGGGCTGGCTGGGGCTGCAGGGCTGGGTCGGCGTGGGCGTCTTCACGGCGGTCCTCTGCGCGATCAGCGCGGTGGCGGTGGTGACCGCGCGCGAGACCTACCGGGTCCCCACCGAGCAGCTCGGCCTCAAGTCCGCCTGATCCTCCGTACGCGGCCGCGCTCTTTCCGGGTGCGGCCGCGTACGGACACGCGAGGAAAATACTGGAAATTACTGGAACCCCTGATACCCTCGCGCCATGAGTGACCGGCTGGACGAGCTCGAACGGCGGATCGACGAGCTCAGGGCCGGGGTGCGCAGGGCCATGCGGGCCCGGGACGGCGCCGCGGCCAGGGTCTTACGGGCGGAGCTCCGTACGGCGGAGAAGGCGTGGGACGCGCTGGTCAGCGGCGAGCAGCCCGCCGAGAAGGCGCGCGGGCCGCGGCTGGTGACCGTGCGCGAGCAGGTGCACCAGGCGCTGGCGCTGCTGGGCGTGCCCGCGCAGGCCCGGCTGGTGGTGGCGGTGAGCGGCGCGTTCCTGGCCGGCACGATCCGCAGCTCCCAGCTCACCAGCCTGCGCAGGGACGAGGAGCGCTCGTTCCGCTCGTCCCCGTACGGGCGGCCCTATTACCTGTGCGCGGCGCTGACCGACCGGCTCTCCCCCGCCCGCGGCTACCTCACCGTCAGCACCTGGCCGGTGGAGCGCCGGATGGTGGGGCCGCTCAGCCCCCGCGTCGACTTCCTCACCTGCGCCGTCCGGATCGCCGAGCAGCCCGCGCGCACGCCCGAGGGCGACCGGCTGTTAGCCCGGATGGCGCGCAACATCCCGGGCGCCGGCGACGAGGTCCCGCCCGACCCGGGGCGGGTGGCCGAGGCGGCCCGGCGGGAGCTGGCGGTGCACGCCGAGCGCGACGCCGCCGACCGGGCGGAGCTGGCCCGGCGCGCCGTGACCCAGCTCGACGACGCGGCCCGGCTGTTCGGGGCCGCTACGCTGACCACCGTTCCACGATCACTGATGGCTATGGGAGACGCCCGATGAACCGGCTCGACGCGCTGCGCGGCACCACCCCGCCGAAGCCGCACGACGCCCGGGCGATCGCCGCGCTGGCGGCCAATCCGGGCTGCGCGCGGCGGGCGCTCATGGACGGCGCCGGGATCGACAAGGGCGCCGTCGCGCACCACCTGGGGTTCCCCGCCCCGTTCGGCCAGTCGCCGTTCGCGATCACCCGCGGCAACGCGTTCGAGGCGCTGGTGAAGGCCGACGGGTGCGCGGAGCTGATCCGGATGCTGCGCGAGCTGCTCGGCCTGCCGATCGACGAGGTCGCCTACCACGACGTGCTGAACGTCGGCGCCCACCTGCGCCACGCCCACACCCGGACGCTGATCGACCGCGCGGCCCGGGGCGAGGGTGCGGGCACCCTCTACGACCATCCCCTGTTCGCGCTGGCCATCGCCGGTCACACCGCCTACCTGGAGCCGGACGTGGTGGCGTTCCAGCTCGGCGGCCGGTTCCACATCGTGGAGATCAAGTCGTTCGCGGTGATCGACGGGCAGGCCGACCCGGCGGCGGTGGCGGCGGCGGCCCGGCAGGCGGCCGTCTACGTGCTCGCGCTCCGCACGCTGCTGGAGGAGCTGGGCCACGACCCGCTCCGGGTGGCGCACGAGGTGGTGCTGGTCTGCCCGGAGAACTTCGCCAACCGCCCGGTGGCGACACTGGTCGACGTGCGCCGGCAGCTCGCGGTGCTCCGCCGCCAGCTCGCCCGCATGACGAGCCTGGACCGGCTGCTGGACGCGCTCCCCGAGGGCGTGACGTTCGACCTGGCTCCGGGCGAGGACGGGCGCCCGGCCCGGCCGGTCGCGGAACTGGCCGACGCGGTGCGCACGGCCGAGGCCCGCTACGCCCCCGACTGCCTGTCCACCTGCGACCTGTGTTTCTTCTGCCGCGACGAGGCCCGCCAGGAGGGCGCCTCCGACCTGCTGGGCCGCGCCGTCCGCGACGAGCTGGGCGGGGTGGCCTCGGTGCGGGAGGCGCTGGCGCTGGCCGACGGCTCGCGCGCCCCGGCGGAGGGGCAGGAGGAGATCGCCCGGCTGCTGCGCGGCGCCGAGCGGCTGCGGCGGGAGTGCCTGGCGTGAACGGGAGGTGCCCGTCGTGAGCCTGCTCACCTCGCTCGCCCGGCTGCGGGCGATCGACGAGGGCATCGCGCAGCCGATCGCGACCGTCCGCCACTGCCACCTGTCGGCGCGGCCGATGGTGTTCATCCCGCTGAAGCTGGCGGGCGAGGCGGCGGCGCCGCTGGCGGCCATGCTCGGCACCGATCCGGAGAGCCCGCGGCTGCTGGTGGTGACCCAGCCGCGCGACCGCGACCTGCGCTTCGCCTGGGCGGCCGACCTGGCCGGGGAGCTGCTGCCGTACGTGGCGGGCTTCACGGCCGAGACCGAGACGGTGGAGCGGCGCAACGCCGACCCGTACGAGCGGACCTTGGACGCGCCGCAGCTGATCGTGCCGAACCGGGCCGGGGTGGCCTTCACCCGGCTGCTCGGCCGCTCCACCCGCTTCCGGCGCACCGACGGGCCGTACCCGGTGCCCGAGGGGGTGCCGCTGCTGGGGCGGTGGCTGACGTACTTCGCCGAGCGGGCCGCCTACCCCGGCTCGTCGCTGATGCTGGCCGCCACCGACGAGCTGGCCCGCCACTGGGCGAGCGGGCAGAGCGCGCTGGAGGACGCGAACCTCGCGGCGCTGCTCGCCTGGATCACCGACGGCCCCGACGACGCCGCCGAGGACCCGCTGATCTGGCCGCCCGCCGGGCCCGCCACCGATCCGGGGTTCGACGCCGAGGTGCTGGCCCCGGCGATGGAGAGCGGCTCGGCCGAGCGGATCACCGAGGCGCTGCGTACCCAGCTGGAGCCGACGTGGCGGCTGGTGTGGCGGGCCATCGGCCTGCTGCGCGGCCTGGAGCCGGGCGCGAGCGTGGCGCAGCGCTGGGAGCAGGACCGCGGCTCGTTCAGCGGCATGGTCCAGCAGCTCGCGGAGGGCGGGCCGCCGCAAGCCCGCCGCGACGGCGCGGTCGCGGCGGCGGCCCGGCTGGCCCGCATGGAGCGCGCGCAGGCCGCCTACGAGGTGCAGCGCGCCTACGACGACCCGCTGGTGATGGCCGAATACCGGCTGACGGGCGAGGCGTTCGCGGGCGAGGTCGTGGACACGGTGCCGGACCACACCGAGGGCGAGGGCCGTTCACGCAAGCTCCGTCCGCTGGTGACCGTCAAGACCGACGACCTCGTACGGATCGCGCCCGGGACGTCGCTGGGCACGCCGCAGCGGCGCGGGCAGGGAGCCGAGCTGGTGTCGGCGAGTGACGGCCTGGTCACCTTGAAGATCACCAAAGGCATGGGGCGGGGCAAGACCCCGGCGCCCGGCGCGGTGCCGGAGATCGGCGAGCGGGTCTGCTACAGCTCGCTGACCGGCGACTTCCAGGGCGCCGCGGCGCTGCCGGAGCCGGAGGAGACGCCGTGGACGCACGGCGGCCCGCCGGAGCCTTACGAGCCGACCGACGAGGACGCCCAGGAGGAATGGTCGTGACCGAGGCCGCGTCCGAGCCGACGCCCGAGGAGGTCGTGCGGCGGGTGCTGGACGACCTGCCGCGGCATCGCGGCGTGGTGGTCGACTCGCCGCCGGGCGCGGGCAAGTCCACGCTGGTGGTACGGGCCGCGGCGCACATCGCGGCGACCGGCGAGCCGCTGATGATCGTCGCCCAGACGAACGAGCAGGTCGACGACCTGGTGGCGCGGATCTGCGACAAGCATCCGCGGCTCACCGTGGGCCGGCTGTCGGCGAGCGGGTACGTGCCGCCGAAGCGGATGCTGGAGCTGCCCGGGGTGACGGTCGGCACCCGCGTCCAGGACCTGGGCGACCCGGACATCGTGCTGGCCACCGCCGACAAGTGGGCGTGGATCAGCGGCCGGACGTGGCCGTGGGCGATCGTGGACGAGGCGTACCAGATGCGCTCCGACAAGCTGCTGCGCATCGCGGGGCTGTTCGAGCGGGCGCTGTTCGTGGGCGATCCGGGGCAGCTCGACCCGTTCTCGATCGTGGCCGGCGACCGCTGGTCGGGGCTGTCGTGGGATCCGCTGCAGAGCGCCGTGTCGGTGCTGCTGCGGCACAACCCGGAGCTGCCGGTGCACCGGCTGCCGGTGTCGTGGCGGCTGCCCGCGTCGGCGGCGCCGGTGGTGTCGCGGGCGTTCTACCCGTTCACCGGGTTCCGCGCCGGTACCGGGCCGGACGACCGGCGGCTGGAGCTGGTCACCGGCGGCATGGGCACGGTGCACGACCGGGCGCTGGAGGAGGCGGCCCGGTCCGGGTGGGCGCTGCTGGAGCTGCCCAACCGGCACACCGTGCGGACCGACGCCGAGGCGGTGGAGGCGGTGGCGCTGCTGGCCGCCCGGCTGCTGCAGCGCGGCGCGGTGGCGAGCTCGGAACAGGGCGAGCGGCCGGTGACGGCCGACCGGATCGCGGTCGGCGCGGCCCACCGCGACCAGGTGGCGGCGATCAGGGACGCCGGGCTGCCGCCGGAGATCACCGTGGACACCGCCAACCGGCTGCAGGGGCGCGAGTACGACGTGACGATCGTGCTGCACCCGCTGTCGGGGCGGCGCGACGCGACCGCGTTCCACCTGGAGTCGGGGCGGCTGTGCGTGCTGACCTCGCGGCACCGGCACGCGTGCGTGGTGGTGGCCCGGGCGGGCATCGCCGAACTGCTGGACGCGCATCCGTCGGCGGAGCCGGTGCAGCTCGGGGTGCCGGTGAAGTTCCCCGACGGGTGGGAGGCCAACCAGGCGGTGCTGGAGCACCTGGCGGCGCACCGGGTCTAGTCATATCGCGTCTGGTCGTACAGTGCGCCGCCAGACGTCCACGACCAGGACCGGGCGCATCCCCTCCGACTCGTACAGGCCCAGTGCGGGGGTGGTGTTGTTGCTGTCGACGTGCAGGATCGTGCCCTTGCGGCCGCGGGCGGCGTCGGCGGCCAGGGCGGTGCGGAGCAGCAGCCTGCCCAGGCCCCGGCCGCGGAACTCGGGCAGCACGGCGAGCGTGGCGACGTAGCCGCAGCCCTCGTCGGAGGCGAACTGGTCGTCGCCGAGCACCATCGCGGCGGGGCGGCCGTCGACCCTGGCCAGGACGAGCTGAGCCCAGTCGGTGGTGGACCGCGCCTGCCTGCGGGCGTACCAGGCGTCGTAGCCGGCGTAGGTGTGGCCGAAGTGGCCGACGAAGCCTTCCTGGTGGACCCGGTGGGCCTCGCGGCGGACCTGCTCGTCGCGGCCGTCGTGCAGGGTGACGCCGGGCGGCGGCTCCGGCGGCGGGACGGGGCCGTCGAAGTCGACGCGCATGCGGTGGAAGCTGGTGGCGGGCGTGAACCCGTACTCCTGGACGAGAGCCTGTTTGGCGAGGTCGGCGCGGTAGACGCCGACATCGGCCACGGCGGCGGGGTGGCCGCCGGGGTCGTGGGCCAGCCAGGCGTCGGTGCCGAGGTCGAAGCCGGGCTCGGCGAGTTCGCCGGCGACGTCGTCCGGGGTGAGGTCGGGGCGGCCGAGCACCGCGGTGTCGCAGGCGGCGGTGAGCTCGTAGATGGCCGGGGCGTCGGCGGCGCGCGGGCGGGTGATCCGGTGGAGGGGGTTCACGCGGTGATTGTGATGGCCGGGTGCCTCGCCGCGCATCAGCTTTTCCCGGGTCGCTAGGCTGAGGGGATGCTGGACAGGACACCCCTCCAGATAGAGATCGCCTCGTCCGACGGGGGGACGGTCCAGCTCGCGCTCCGCGGCGACCTCGACTTCGGCACCGCGGGCGAGTTGTCGGCGGTGCCGCTGGGCGAGGGGTTCGAGCGGGTGGAAGTCGACCTGTCGGAGGTGGGGTTCGTGGACTCGTCGGGGCTGGCCGCGCTGGTCCGGCTCCACCAGCGGGCCGCCGCCGAGGACGCCGTGCTGCGGGTGGTGGCGGTCACGCCCTATCTGCGCAGCATGCTGCGGATGACGGCGCTCGACCGGCTGTTCAGCCTGCCGCCAGGCTGACGCGGGCAGGATTGCTTCCCCGGATCAAGGGCAGGTGCTCCCTCTGACACGGAAGGGAGGCGCCCGTGGAGACGACGATGGCGCTCCGGCTGCCGAGGGACGCGGCGAGCGTGCCTCTCATCCGGCAGATGCTGGACGGCACGCTGACCTCGCTCGGGGTGGAGCCGCAGATCCGCGACGACATCGAGCTCATGCTGACGGAGGCGTGCTCCAACGTGATCAGGCACGCGGTACCGAGCGACGAGTACACGGTCAGCGCGATGGTCTACGACGACCTGTGCGTGATCCGGGTGGTCGACACCGGGCACGGGTTCGACCCCTCGAAGGTGCACGACGCGGCGCCCGGGGCCGAGAGCGGGCGCGGGCTGCAGATCATGCGGGCGCTCGCGGACGACGTGCGGTTCAGCAACAAGCGGGAGAACGGCGCGGTGGTGTGCCTGGAGAAGCGGCTGCGTTACTCGCCGGGCGCGGCGGGGCCGCATTTCATCACGACGTGAGCGCGTCATGGTTCACGGCCGCTCCGCCGCCCGGAGCCGCCCTGTGTCATGACGGGCCCCTCATGACGACGACCTGGCCGTCGTCATGGAGATCAGCACCAGCCAGATGAGCACGAGCACCGCGATGAGCAGCAGCGCGAGGAACGACAGGGTGAGGGCGACCAGCGTCGAGCCGATCGCGCCGAGCAGCGTCCACACCCTGTCAGCGTTGCCCGCCGGGGCGGGTCCGCTGCAGTTTCATCCCCGTTAGTTGGGTGTTATGCGGCGCTATACCCCTCTTACTCCGTGGCGGCCGTGGTGCCTGGACGGCGTGGGTGATCGTTCGCACTACGCTACGCAGAGGTGGTGACAGAGAGAGGGAGCCTGATGAGCGCGTGCTGCGGGCCCGGCAGGGAGACCGTCACCGGGACGGCCGTCGCGGGGACGCCGGTCCCCGTGACACCGGCGCCGGTGCGGCGCGAGCCGCCGCGCGGGATGGTCCGCATCCCCGGCGGGACGTTCTGGATGGGCGGCGACGACCCCGACGCGAACCCCGGCGACGGCGAGGGCCCGGTCCGCCAAGTGCGGCTCGACCCGTTCCTGATCGACCCGGCCTGTGTGACGAACGCGCAGTTCGCCCGGTTCGTCAAGGAGACCGGCTACGTCACCGAGGCCGAGCGGATCGGCTGGTCGTTCGTGTTCCGGCAGTTCGCCACCGGCGGCGTCATGGACGCGAGCGTGCCGCAGGCGCCCTGGTGGGTGGGCGTGGAAGGGGCCACCTGGCGCTCCCCCGAAGGGCCCGGCTCGTCGATCGGCGACCGGCAGAACCACCCGGTCGTGCACGTGTCGTGGAACGACGCGACCGCGTACGCGCGGTGGGCCGGGAAACGGCTGCCGACCGAGGCGGAGTGGGAGATGGCCGCCCGCGGCGGCCTGGAGCGCACCCGCTACCCGTGGGGCGACGAACTGGCGCCGAAGGGGCGGCAGCGGTGCAACATCTTCCAGGGCCCGTTCCCGTCGGCGCCGAGCCGGGGCACGATGCCGGTCAAGTCGTTCCAGCCGAACGGCTACGGCCTCTACAACGTGGTGGGCAACGTCTGGGAGTGGACCGCCGACTGGTGGGACACCCGCTGGGAACCGTACGCGGAGAACCCGGCCGGGCCGGCCGAGGGCACGATGAAGGTGATCAGGGGCGGCTCCTACCTGTGCCACGACTCCTACTGCAACCGCTACCGGCTGGCCGCCCGCACCGCCAACACCCCGGACTCCGCGACCGGACACACGGGTTTCCGCTGCGCGGCCATAGTCTGAGCCCATGTCACCAACCCTGCGACTGCTGATCACCGGCGGCGGCACCGGTGGTCACACCTACCCGGCCCTGACGACCCTGACGGCCCTCCAGCGCCGCGGGGTGCCGCACGACGTGCTCTGGGTGGGCACGGCCAACGGCCTGGAGGCGAGGATCACCGCCGAGCACGGCATCCCGTTCAAGGCGATCACCACGGGCAAGCTGCGCCGCCGGCCCAACCTGCGCGAGCTCGGCACCAACGTGGCCGACATGTTCCGCATCCCCGTCGGGGTGCTCCAGGCGATCGGGCACGCCGCCCGATACCTGCCGGACGTGGTGCTGTCGACCGGGGGGTACGTGGCGGTGCCGATCGGGGTGGCGGCCAAGCTGATCCGCAGGCCGCTGGTCATGCACGAGCAGACCACGGTGGTGGGGCTGGCCAACCGGATCCTGTCGCGGCTGGCGACCCGGATCGCGCTGTCGCACGAGTCGTCGCTGGAGTACCTGCCCGCCAAGGCCCGGGCGAAGGCCGTGGTGACGGGCAACCCGATCCGGCCGGAGCTGCTGCACGGCGACCAGGCGGCGGCCTACGACCTGTTCGGGCTGACGTTCGAGGTGCCGCTGATCTACGTGACGGGCGGCGCGCAGGGCAGCAAGCAGATCAACACGCTGATCGCGGAGATCCTGCCCCGGCTGCTGCCGCACGCCCAGATCGTCCACCAGTGCGGCCCGGCCTGGATCGACCAGATGCGGGCGATCGCGCTGCCGCCGGAGCTGGCCGAGCGCTACCACCCGGTGCCGTACGTGGGGGCCGAGCTGGCCGACCTGTACGCGGCGGCGGACGTGGTGATCTCCCGCAGCGGGGCGGGCACGGTGTCGGAGCTGACCGCGATCGGCAAGCCGTCGCTGCTGATCCCGCTGATCCCGACGGGCGGCGACGAGCAGCGCAAGAACGCCGGCTACCTGGTGTCGGCGGGCGCGGCGCGGGCGCTGCTGGAGCCGAACCCGACGGCCGACCAGCTGCTGGCCGAGCTGATGCCGCTGCTGGCCGACCCGGGCCTGCGGGCGTCGATGGGCGAGGCGGCGCAGAAGCTGGGCCGGGTGGACGCCGCCGACGCGCTCAGCGACCTGCTGCTGCGAACCGCGCAACCGGCCGCCTGAACAGCGGCCGTTCCGCGCCGGGGGCTCTTTCTCTGTACGAGATTGCGTTTCCATGGAGGTTGCCGGCGACGGAATGATCGCGGGATCATCCGTACGGAGGCGCTGTTCTGTCCGCTGGCGGCGGGGACCGGGATTCCGCAGCCCCGCCTGCTCCACGCGAGCCTGGACGGCCCCGTACCGTCGAGGGGACGCCCTCGGTCGCTCACTGCCGCGGGCCGTCGGGCCGTTCGCCGGGCTCCAGGTGGCGGAAGGCCTCATGCGCGGAGCTGAGGCTGCGCCGCAGCGCCTGCTCCAGCCGGTCGGCGTCCTGCGCGAGCCGGGCGATCTCCGGCACCGCGAGCCTGTCGGCCCCGGTCTCGGCGACCAGTTCCTCGTACTGCGGGAGCCGGCCGCGCAGCTCCTCGATCTGCTGGTGGGCGCGGAAGGCCCGCTCGGCCTCGGTGACGTTGGCGGCGTAGCGCTCCAGCGCCTCGACGCGGGCCACCACGGCCTCCTCGCTGCTGTCGAGCGCCCGGGCGAGCGGTTCGGCGACGGCCGCGACCTCCGGGGCGGCGGCGCCGGTGACGGTCTCGCGGTGCCGGGTGCGCAGCGCGGACAGCTTGGCCAGCAGGCGGGCGATCTCCCACTCCTGGGCGGGCAGCATCACCGCGTTGCGGACGTCGTCGAGCAGCCCCTCGGCGTTGACCGCGGACCCGTTGACGGTGGCGATGGCCTGCTGGGCGCGGGCCAGCAGCCTCCGGGAGGACTCGTCGAGGTCGTCGGCGACCACGTAGCGGCCCTCGTACCAGCGCAGCTGCTCGTAGATCTCGCGCTCCAGCAGGGTCTCCTCGTCCTCGTCCTCGTCGGCGAGGTCGTTGCGGAGGAACGTGACCAGGAGCACGGGCGCGCCGATGAAGGCGAGCAGCAGCAGCCCGATGCCGCGGCTCATGATGCCGAGCGCGACCAGCACCACGGCCACGGCGATCACGGTGGCGACCGTGCCCTTGGAGCGCGCGGGGTCGGCGGGCCGCGGCGGATCGGGGATCCAGCCGCGGCGCATCCTGGCCAGGATCTTGCCGCTCTCCCTGATCAGCCGCGCGTCCTCGGGCGGCACCCCGGGATCCACCACGATTCCCACGGATCCGGATCCTATGCTCGGTCTCGATTCTTTGTACGACAAACGGTCTGCGACCCTCCTGTTGGCGGACGTCGGGCTTTCACCCGCGTAAATGACGGAACGCTTCGTGCGCCGAGGTGACGCTGTCGCGCAGCGCCTGTTCGAGCCGGTCGGCGTCGTCGGCGAGGCGTTTCAGCTCGGGCACGGCCGCGTCGTCGGCGCCGGACTCGGCCAGCAGCTCCTCGTAGCGGGGCAGCTGGGCGCCGAGCCGCTCGATCTGGTGGCGCGCGCGGTAGGCGCGTTCGGCCTCGGCGACGTGGGCGGCGTAACGTTCCAGGGCCTCGACCCGGGCCACCACCGCGCGCTCGCTGCTGTCGAGCGCCTGGGCGAGCGGTTCGGCGACGGCCGCCACCTCGGGGGTGACGCCCTCGGCGACCACCTGCCGGTGGCCGGACCGCAGCTCCGACAGCTTGGCCAGCAGGCGGGCGATCTCCCACTCCTGGGCGGGCAGCATGACGGTGTTGCGCACGTCGTCGAGGAGCCCGCGGGCGTGGACGTGGGACTCCATGACGGAGCCGATGGCGTCCTGGGCGCGGGTCATGAGCTTGCGGGCGTCCTCGTCGAGGTCCTCGTGGAGCACGTAGCGGCCCGCGAACCTGCGGGCGCTGTAGTAGACCTGCCGCTCGACCAGGTGCCGCCGCTCGGTCTCGGCGTCGGGGCGGGGCTTGGCGAGGACGCCGACGATGAGCAGCGCGGCCAGGGTCATGACGACGACGAACGGGGTGTAGAGGCCCGCGAAGAAGAAGTCGAACCCGGCGCCGACGGAGAGCAGCGCCACCAGCGTGGCGGTCATCCGGCTGGCGAGGCCGAGGGCGGGCGGGCGGCGCCGGTTCGGGGGCGTCCATCCGGCGCGGATGCGCAGCAGGAGCGTGCGATGGTCGCGGAACAGGTCGGCGGTCTCGGCGGGCACGGTCGGTTCGACAACCACGTTCGCATGACGACCCGGCACATAAACGATCCTATGTTCCGGTCTGTCCGAACGTTAGCCTTCTAAGTAGCGAAAGGCGTCCTGTGCGGAAGTGACGCTCCGCCGCAGCGCGCGTTCCAGCGCGTCGGCGTCCTCCGCGAGGCGTTCGATCTCGGCCAGGGCCAGCGTGCCGGCGCCCGACTCGGCCAGCAGTTCCTCGTAGCGCGGCAGCTTGGCGCGCAGCTCCTCGATCTGGTCGCGGGCGTGGTAGGCGCGCTCGGCCTCGGCGACGTGCCCGGCGTAACGTTCCAGCGCCTCCACGCGCGCGAGCACGGCGGCCTCGCTGCTGTCGAGCGCGCCCTGCAAGGGCTGGACCACGGCCTCGACCTCGGGGGCGAGACCGCGGTCGAGCATCTCGCGGTGCTCGGCGCGGAGCGCCGACAACTTGGCGAGCAGGCGGGCGATCTCCCACTCCTGCTCCGGCAGCATGATCGCGTTCCGGGCGCTGTCGAGCAGCCCTTCGGCGTTGACGTGGGAGCGCAGCACGGTGCCGACCGCCTGCTGCGCCCGGCGGAGCAGTTCCGCGGCCTCCTCGTCGAAGTCCTGCGGGAGCAGGTAGCGGCCGTCGTTGCGGCGGGCCTTCTCGTACAGGATCCGCTCCTGCGGCCGGTCGTCCTCGGTCAGCTCGCTCATACTGGCGATCTTGACCAGGACGACGAAGACGAACCCGCCGAGCAGCAGGAACCCCACGGGCGCGGCCGGCGACTCCAGCAGCACGGCCATCAGCGCGACGACCAGCGGAGTGGCGGCGAGCAGGGCCACGCTGGACGGGTTGCGCCGCCTGGCGGGCGCGGGCGGCCCGGCCCGGGGCACCCAGCCCGAGCGGATCCTGGACAGCAGCGGGGCGTTGGCACGCAGCAGCCCGGCGATCTCCGGTGGCACCGCCGGGTCGACGACGACTCCCACGCTCTGCCCTGGCACCTTCGCGCCCCCAAGGGTTCGATAATGCGGATACTACGAAACATCCCGCCCGGGTGTCAGCCTCGTAAAGGACAGGCCGGGGAACCACCAGTTACGCTCGCCGAGCACCTCCATGGCCGCGGGCACCAGGACCATCCGCACGATCGTGGCGTCGACCAGCACTCCGGCGGCCAGCCCGACCCCCATGACGCGCAGCGCCCGGTCGTCGAACGCGCCGAACGCGGCGAACACGCAGAACATGATCGCCGCCGCCGCGGTGATCACCCGCGCCGTCCTGGCCAGCCCGGCGGTGACCGCGGCGCTGTTGCCCAGCCCGTTGCGGTGCTCCTCGCGGATCCGGGAGACGAGGAACACCTCGTAGTCCATCGACAGCCCGAACGTGATCACGAACAGCATCGTCGGCACCCACGCGTCGACCGGCCCACCCGTGCCGAGCCCGAGCACGTCCCACTGGAACACCGCGACGACCACCCCGTACGCGGCCCCGATCGACAGCAGGTTGACCACGACCGCCTTGAGCGGCACCGCCACGCTCCGGAACACGGCCGTCAGCAGCGCCAGCGCCGCCAGGAGCACCGCGCCGACCATCCACGGCAGCCGGTCGGCGGCGTGCCCGGCGAAGTCCACGGCGGCGGCGGTGGAGCCGGTCACCAGCACGGGCTCGGGCAGTTCGGCGCGGAGCCGGTGCACCAGTTCCGTGGTGGCCTCGTCCTGCTGCGCCGTGGCGGGCACCACGAGCGCGGCCCGCTCCCCCAGCGGCGTCACCTCCGCCACGCCGGGGGTGGCGCGGGCCTGCTCGACGGCGGCGCCGAGCGGCCGGTCGGAGGCCAGCAGGAGCGGCGCGCCGGCGCCCGGCCCGAACGCGCCGGCCAGCAGGTCGTGGGCGCGCCTCGTGGTGTCGGTGACGGGCCGGTTGGACGCGTCCGACCAGCCCGTCCGCAGGTCCAGCGCGGGCAGCGCCAGCCCGGCCAGCAGCGCCGTCGCCAGCAGCAGCGCCGTCCACGGCCGCGCCTGCACGGCCCTGCTCCACCGCGCCGACCAGGGCTCCTTTCCGGTACGTTCCGGCAGCGCGAAACGGTCGACCCGGTGCCCGATCATGGCGAGCAGCGCCGGGAGGAGGGTGAGGGAGGCGAGCATCACCATGAGCACCCCGCACCCGGCGGCCAGCGCGATGCCGCCGCCCAGCTCCGGGCCGAGGAACAGGATGCCGGCGCCGGTGACGACGACGGTGACGCCCGCGAGCAGCACCGACCTGCCCGCGGTCCGCATCGCGGCGGTGACGGCCGCCTGCGTGTCAAGCCCTCGCTCAGACCGGAGCGGAAGCGGGTGACGATGAGCAGGGCGTAGTCGATGCCGACGCCGAGCCCCAGCATGATCGTGAGGTAGACGGCGAAGTCCGGCGTGGCGACCAGATGGCCGAGCAGGGCGAGCAGGCCGGTGCCGGAGACGACGCCGACCACCCCGACGGCGATCGGGAGGGCGGCGGCCAGCAGCGACCGGAACGCGTACAGCAGGATCGCCGCCGTGTGTTCATCCGGGCGATCAGGGCGGTCACGGCTTCTCGGGCGGGCGGGGACTCGACGCCTGCGGGGGCGGACACGACGAGTGTGCCCCGGGGTTCGGCGGGCGCGTCGCCCAGTAACGCGGCGGCTCTCTCGCTCTCGCTGCCGTTCAGGGTGAAGCCGGTGGCGACCGGTGGCGGGAAGGCGGCGGCCCCGGCGGCGAGCGCGGCGACCAGCGCCAGCCAGGCCAGCAGGACGAGCCGCCGGTGGCGGATGCAGAATCGGGTCATGCGGCCGACGCTAGGAACGGCCTCCGCTCCCGGTCGTCCCCCCAGCGCGGTCTCCCGGCTACCCCAGCCGCGGCATGCCCACTAGTCTTCCCCTCGCACTTGGCTTTCCCTTCTTACTTCCCTACGGGATCAGGGGTGGTGGCCGGGGCGGGCGAAGCCGGTTTCGTAGGCGAGGACCACGAGCTGGGCGCGGTCGTGCACGCCGAGCTTGACCATCATGCGGTTGACGTGCGTCTTCACGGTGGCGGGGCTCATGAAGAGCTCGGCGGCGATCTGGTCGTTGGTGAGGCCGCGGGCGACCCGGGCCAGGACCTCGCGTTCGCGGGCGGTCAGCGGGGCGAGCCGTTGCTCGTTCAGGCCGGGGCGGGTGGCGAACTCCTCGATCAGCCTGCGGGTCACCCCCGGAGACAGGAGCGCGTCGCCCCGGGCGGCCACCCGGACGGCGTGACGGATCTCGGCCGGTTCGGCGTCCTTGACGAGGAATCCGCTGGCGCCCGAACGCAGCGCCTCGTACACGTACTCGTCCAGGTCGAACGTGGTCACCACGACGACGCGGGTCCGGCCGGAGGTGATGCGGCGGGTCGCCTCCAGGCCGTCGACGCCGGGCATCCGGATGTCCATCAGCACCACGTCGGGCGCCAGCCGGGCCGCTTCCGTCACCGCCTGCGCCCCGTCGGCGGCCTCCCCGACGACGGTGAGATCGTCCTCCGTGGCGGATGAGGTCCGGGAGCTGGGCGGTGCCGGGGAGGGGGTGGCGGGGGCGGAGGACGCCGAGGACGTTCTTCATCTCGGCCAGGGCCTGGCGGGTGCTGTCGCGGATGACGGTGAGGGCGTCGCGGGCCTCGGGCGGTCCGCCCGCCCGGTCGACGGCTTCGGCGGCGACGGCGGCGTGCAGGGCGATGACGGACAGGGTGTGGGAGGTGACGTCGTGGACTTCCCTGGCGACCCGTAACCGCTCTTCCTGGGCGCGGCGGAAGGCTTCCTCCTCGCGGGTCCGTTCGGCCTCGGCGGCGCGGCGTTCGACCTCGCGGGTGTAGGCGCGGCGGGCCCGTGACACCTCGGCGGGCTGGGCGATGACGAGGACGAGCAGCGCCCAGATGACGACGGCCACCGCGTTGTCCAGCCCGGGATGGAGGGCGGCGCCGACGGCGGGGACGGCGACCAGGAACGCCGCGCCCGCCCAGCCGATGGCCCGGCGGCCGGTGGAGATGGTGGCGAAGACCGCGATGAGCGCGGGGGCGGGCCAGAAGGCGTAGGCGTAGCCGAGGGTGAACAGGGCGGCGGTGGCCGCGGCGCTCACCGCCAGCGCTACCTCCGGCCTGCGGGGCAGCCATGCCAGCGCGAGCGCGGTCCCGGCGAGGAGCAGGTGGCCGGTGACGTCGAGCGGGGTGGCTCCGGGCTGGTTGCCGTAGGCCAGGACGGTCGAGTACGTGACGACCACGGCCATGCCGCAGACCAGGGCGAACGTCCTCACACCGGTACCGTAGTGCGCTCCTCCGCCGCCGCGCGATACCGCGGGCGCGGTATCCGGTGTACGGCGAGCGCGGCGGCGACACAGGCCGGCGGGATCGCGGGCAGCACGTACCGGTGGTCGAAGTCGATCGCGGCGACCGGCGCCACCAGCAGGAACATGGCGAACGCCCAGGACGGCAGGGCCGGTCTGCCCCTGCCGACGGACCCGGCGGCCCCGGCCAGCAGCAGCACGCCGAAGAGGGTGCCGTGCAGGAACCACGGGTACGGGTAGGCGGCCAGCACCGACCCCCACGGCTCGGTCGAGCGCATCCCCCGGATGTCCGGGTCGTAGGTGGCGCGCACCTTCCGTACGAGCTCGTGGTCGGGCAGGGTCCAGACGCCGTACGGGAAGGTGGAGGTGGGCGTCATCCGCTTCGGGTGCGGGACGGGTTCCCAGGGGAAGGCGCTGGAGCGGCTGGGCGTGCACGACTACGACGTGCTCGTCCTGGACAGGGACCTGCCGGGCACGCACGGCGACGAGGTGTGCGCGGCCGTGGTCGAGCGGGGACTGCTGGTGCGCGTGCTCATGCTGACGGCGGCGTCGGACGTGCGGGCCAGGGTGGCGGGGCTGTCGCTGGGGGCCGACGACTACCTGCCGAAGCCGTTCGCGTTCGAGGAGCTGGTGGCGCGGGTGCACGCGCTGGGGCGGCGCGCCAGGAAGGCCGACCCGCCGATGCTGGAGCGGGCCGGGATCCGGCTCGACTGGGCGCACCGCCAGGCGTTCCGGGACGGGCGGTACGTGCCGCTGGCGCGCAAGGAGTTCGGGGTGCTGGCGGAGCTGCTGCGCGCGCAGGGCGCGGTGGTGTCGGCGGAGGAGCTGCTGGAGAAGGTGTGGGACGAGCACATCGACCCGTTCACCAACACGGTGCGGACCACGATGACGAAGCTGCGCAAGAAGCTCGGCCCGCCCCAGGTGATCGAGACCCTGCCGGGATCGGGGTACCGCATCCCATGAGCATGCGTCTCAGGTTCGCGCTGGCCTGCTCGGGGGTGGCGCTGGTGGTCTCGGCCCTCGTGGTGGCGGGGCTCGGCGGCCCGCGCGCAGGCGATGAAGAACCACGCCGCGTACCGGGAGGACGTGCTCGGCCGGGTGGGGCTCTACGGCGCGCTGCTGTCGGCGGGGGCGGCGGCCGTCGCGTTCCCGATCGGGTGGCGGGCGGCCCGGTGGGCGCTGCGGCCGGTCGCCAAGGTCACCGCGACCGCGCGGCATGTGGCGCAGAGCCACGACCTGACCGAGCGGATCGGCCATCAGGGGCCGTCCGACGAGCTCAAGGAGCTGACCGACGTCTTCGACACGATGCTCGGCCGGCTGGCCCGCTCCTTCGACGGGCAGCGGCGGTTCGTCGCCAACGCCTCGCACGAGCTGCGCACGCCCCTGACGATCAACCGGACGCTGGTGGACGTGGCGGTGCGGCGGCCGGACGCGACCGACTACGTGAAACGCCTGGGCGAGTCGCTGCTGCTGGTCAACGCCCGCCACGAACGGCTGATCGACGGCCTGCTGGCGCTGACGGAGGGCGAGCGGGCGGTGCTGGACCGCCGCCCGTTCGACCTGGCGGACGTGGCCGAGCACGTGCTGGACCAGGCGGCCGGCGAGGCGGCGGAGCGCGAGGTGGCCGTGCACCGGCTGCTGGACACGGCGCCGACGGCGGGCGAGGCGGTGCTGGTGGAGCGGCTGGTGCAGAACCTGGTGGAGAACGCCGTGCGGCACAACCACCCGGAGGGCGAGGTGTGGGTGACGACCCGGCAGCGCGCCGACCGGGTGGAGCTGGTGGTGGCCAACACCGGGCTGCAGGTTCCTCCGTACGAGATCGAGACGATCTTCGAGCCGTTCCGGCGGATGCACGGCGACCGGCTGCGTTCCGAGCGCGGCAGCGGGCTGGGCCTGTCGATCGTGCGGGTCATCGCCGAGGCGCACGGCGGCACGGTGACCGCCCGGCCCCGCAAGGAGGGCGGCCTGACCGTCACGGTCGAGCTGCCGGCGGGCGAGATCAGCTCTTGAGGAGGTCGGCGATCTCGGCGAGGGCGGCGGGGTCCTCGATGGTGGACGGGACGCGGTAGGTCTTCCCGGCGGCGATGTCGCGCATGGTGGTGCGGAGGATCTTGCCGGAGCGGGTCTTCGGCAGCCGGTTCACCACCACGGACCTGCGGAAGGCGGCGACGGGCCCGATCTGCTCGCGGACCAGGGCGGCCAGCTCGCGCTGCAGGTCGCCGGGGTCGCGCTCGCAGCCCGACTTGAGCACCACGAAGGCGGCCGGGAGCTGCCCCTTGAGCTGGTCGGGCACGCCGATCACCGCGCACTCGGCCACGTCCGGGTGCCCGGCGACGACCTCCTCGATGGCCCCGGTGGACAGCCGGTGCCCGGCCACGTTGATGACGTCGTCGACCCGGCCCATGACGAACAGGTAGCCGTCCTCGTCGATGTAGCCGCCGTCGCCGGTCAGGTAGTAGCCGGGATAGCGGGACAGGTAGGCCTCGGTGAAGCGGGCGTCGTCGCGGTAGAGCGTGGTGAGGCAGCCCGGCGGGAGCGGCAGCCGGACCGTGACGGCGCCCTCGACGCCGGGCGGGCACTCGTCGCCGTCGTCGTCGAGGATGCGCATGTCCCAGCCGGGGACGGGCTTGGTGGGCGAGCCGGGTTTGATGGGCAGCAGCTCGATGCCGACGCAGTTGGCGGCCATCGGCCAGCCGGTCTCGGTCTGCCACCAGTGGTCGATGACGGGGACGCCGAGCAGGGCGGAGGCCCAGTGGTAGGTGTCGGGGTCGAGCCGTTCGCCGGCGAGGAAGAGGTAGCGCAGACAGGACAGATCCCACTTTTTCGCGAAACTGCCGGTCGGATCCTCCTTTTTGATGGCACGGAACGCGGTGGGCGCTGTGAACAGCGTCCGCACCCCGTACGTCGACACCACCCGCCAGAACGCGCCCGGGTCGGGCGTGCCGACGGGCTTGCCCTCGTACAGGACGGTCGTGCAGCCCGCGAGCAGCGGCGCGTAGACGATGTAGGAGTGGCCGACCACCCAGCCGACGTCGGAGGCGGCCCAGAAGACCTCGCCGGGCGCGGCCCCGTACACGTTGGCCATGCTCCAGTGGAGGGCGACGGCGTGGCCGCCGTTGTCGCGCACCACGCCCTTGGGGGCGCCGGTGGTGCCGGAGGTGTAGAGGATGTAGAGCGGGTCGGTGGCCGACACGGTGACGCACCCGGCGGGCTCGGCGTCGCGTACGGCGCTCTCCCAGTCGAGGTCGCGGCCCTCGGCCAGCTCGGCGGGACACTGCTCGCGCTGCAGGATCACGCAGCGTTCGGGCCGGTGCGAGGACTGCTCCAGCGCGTCGTCGAGCAGCGGCTTGTACGCCACGAGCCGCGACGGCTCGATCCCGCAGGAGGCCGAGAGCACGACCTTGGGCCGGGCGTGGTCGATGCGGACGGCCAGCTCGTGCGCCGCGAAGCCGCCGAAGACCACCGAGTGCACGGCGCCGAGCCGGGCGCAGGCGAGCATCGCGAAGACGGCCTCGGGCACCATCGGCATGTAGATGACCACGGTGTCGCCCGCCTCGACGCCGAGGCCGCGCAGCATCCCGGCGGTGCGGGCGACGTGGTCGAGCAGCTCCCGGTAGGTGTAGCGGCGGGCGGTGCCGGTCACGGGGCTGTCGTAGATCAGCGCGTCCTGGTCGCCCCGGCCCGCGGCGACGTGCCGGTCGACGGCGTTGTGGCAGGTGTTGAGCCGCCCGCCGGGGAACCATCGCCCGCCGTCGTGGGCGCGTTCCGGTTCCACCTCCCAGTCGACGCCCCGCGCCGCCTCGCGCCAGAACTCCTCGGGCGCCTCGATGCTCTGCCGGTAGACGGACGCGTAATCGCGTACCTCTGGAGCGCTTCCCACCTCTCAAGACTCCGTCAGCGCGCGACGATCATCAACCCGCAACGGGCAACGAACTCCTAAACCAAGCGACACCGGCTGCCCGTCTGGTTACGGTATGCCCTCTGGAGGCCGATATGAGCGACGATCTGATCCTGTCCGTGGTGACCGGTTCGCGCGCGTACGGGCTGGAAACGGAGACGTCCGACACCGACCGGCGCGGCGTGTTCGCGGTGCCCACCGCGGCTTTCTGGCGGCTGGACAAGCCGCCGACGCACCGCGACGGGCCGCTGCCCGAGCAGTTCTCGTGGGAGGTCGAGCGGTTCTGCGCGCTGGCGCTGGAGGCGAACCCGACGGTGCTGGAGTGCCTGTGGTCGCCGCTGGTCGAGGTGGCCACGCCCGCCGGGCGGCGGCTGCTGGAGCTGCGCGGCGCGTTCCTGTCCCAGCGCGCCCACGAGACGTTCTCCAGGTACGCGCAGGCGCAGTTCCGGCGGCTGGACCCGGCCGCGCCCCGGTGGAAGCAGGCGATGCACCTGATCAGGCTGCTGCTGAGCGGTGTCCACCTGGCCCGGCACGGCGAGCCGCGCGTCCACGTCGGCGACGACCGGGAGCGCCTGCTGGCGATCAGACGGGGCGAGATGCCGTGGGCGGAGGTGGACGCCTGGCGCGCGCGGCTCGCCGCCGAGCTGGCGTCGCCCGTCTCGGTGCTGCCGGAGCGGCCGGACCGGGAGGCCGTCGAGGCGTTCCTGGTGGATGTACGGAGGGAGAACCTGTGAACCTGCCCGCCTGGCTGCCGGAGATCCCCGGCGAGCAGCCGTACCCGCTGGTGTTCGCCACCGTGAGCGGCGCCCACCTGTACGGGTTCCCGTCGGCCGACTCGGACGTGGACCTGCGCGGCGTGCACGTGCTGCCCGCCGCCGAGGTCGCGGGGCTGGTCACCGGCCCGCAGACACTCGACACGACGTGGACCCGGGACGGCGTCGAAGTGGACCTGGTGACGCACGACCTGGCCAAGTTCTGCCGGCTGCTGCTGAGCCGGAACGGCTACGTGCTGGAGCAGCTCCTGTCGCCGCTGGTGGTGGCATCCTCGCCGGCGCACGAGGAGCTGACGGCGCTGGCGCCCGCGTGCCTGACCCGCCACCACGCCCACCACTACCTCGGGTTCGCGCGGACGCAGTGGCGGCTGTACGAGAAGACGGGCGAGCTGAAGCCGCTGCTCTACACCTTCCGGGTGCTGGCCACCGGAATCCACCTGATGAAGACGGGCGAGCTCCGCGCGGACCTGACCGAGCTGTACGGATACGGGCCCTCCTATCTGCCCGAACTGGTGGCCGCCAAGCGGGAGGCCGAGCACGCCGCCGCGCCCGAGATCGGCCCGGCGGCGCGGGACGTCGCGCGGATGACCGGCGAGCTGGAGCTGGCCAGGGACGCTTCGGCGCTGCCCGAGACGGCCTCCGCGCACGCCGCCCTGCACGACCTCGTGGTCCGGCTACGCCTGGGACGGCCGTGACGTTCGTCGGCAGGCGGGAACCGCTCGCTCTGATCCGCCGGACACTGGCCGCCGGCGCCGGGTGCGTGCTCGTGGAGGGCCCGGCGGGGATCGGCAAGAGCCGCCTGCTGGCGGAGGCGGCCCGCGCGCATCACGTGTTCACGGGATTCGCGGACAGCACGAGCCTGATCGCGAAGAGTTCATAGCCGGCCCGTTCGAAGGCGCGGGCCATCGGGAGGTTGCCGGTGTCGGTGTCGGCGGCGATCCGCCGGGCGCCGCGGGCGGCGTGGCAGCGGGTGATCTCGGCGAGCAGGTCGTCGACGTAGCCCCGGCCGCGGTGTTCGGGGAGGACGCCCAGGTAGCCGACGACCGGCCCGGAGGCGTTGGCCGACGGCAGCGCGAACCCGGCGAGCTCGCCGGACGGGGTGCAGGCGAGGCGCCACCAGGAGCGGTCGCCGGGCATCGCCAGGTAGTCGGCCAGGTCCTCGCGGGCCTGCGTCTCGGGGTCCTTGACGAGCAGCGCCTGCCGGGTGTGGTGGTCGAGGCTGCCCGCCGAGGCGGCGGCGAAGGCGGCGACGAAGGCCTCGTCGTCGGGTTCCTCCCGGAAGATCAGCCTGCCGGACGGCTCCGGCACCGGGCTGCCGGGCGTCCACGCGTACCGGAGCCGTTCCAGCTCGTCGGTCAGCCCGGCGCGGCGGCACGCCTCGTGACGCCAGCCGACGGCGGCGGCGACGGCGTGGTTGTCACGCCAGCCGACCGGCAGGAACACGTGGTAGGCGGGCCGGTCGCCGAACGCGTCGTGGGCGTGGCGGAGCAGGTCGGCCGCGAGCGTGACGCGGTCGGTGACCGAGGGGTGGCTGTAGAGGCAGTCGAGCGCGAGCGGCCCGGTGCCGGGGAAGCCCCACCAGACGGCGCGGGCCAGGATCTCGCCGTCCTGCTCGGCCACCCAGACGCGGTCGTAGCGGTAGTGGCCGTCGGCGAGGAAGGAGCGCAGCCGTTCGGGGTGGGCCCAGCTGACGGGCTCGCCGACGGCGCAGTGGAGCAGGCGGCCGAGGTCAGCCTCGGTCGCGGGACGGAAAAGCACGGGTCCTCCGAAGAGCGGGGTCGGACGCGGTGAGCGTCCGGGGACAGCGGGACATCTCAGCGCCTCCTTTCGTCCGGTCTTACGGGGTACGCGGGGACACTATCGCACTCGCCGGGAACGTCCGACAGGATAGGGGGATGCCCGCCTTTGAAGACGTGTTCCCGCTCCAGCCGCCCGTCCGCCTGCCGCCGGAGGACGAGCTGGCCGCCGCCGTGCGCGCCGCGCCGCTGGCCGCGGAGTTCCTCGACGGCCAGGAGGACGTGCTGGAGTCCTGGGGTGAGGTGTGCCGGGACCGGCTCGGGGAGGGCCTGCTCCTGGAGGTGGTGCGCCTGTTCGTGGCGCGCGAGCCCGCCGCCGGCGACCCGCCCGCCGAGCTGGTGGCCTTCGGCCTGGTACGGGGGTCGGACCCGTACGAGGCGACCCCGGTCGGGCTGTGGATGGGGCGGCGGCTGATCGGGGAGCTGACCGGGCAGGAGGTGCCGGTCCTGGGCTCGCTGGCGGAGCGCGACGCGGCCGGGCTGCTGCTCGGTCTGCGCTCGTACCCGGAGGCGGAGCGTGCGGAGGAGCTGGCGGGCTGGCTGGCCCGCCGCGACCGGGCCGGGGCGGCGCGGGAGATCGCCGGCGCGCTGCCGGAGGTGAGCCCGCTCAGCCGGGCGATCGGCATCGAGCTGCTCGGCTTCGAGCTGGGCGACGAGGGCCGTGCGGAGCTGGACGAGCTGGTGATCCAGCCCAAGCTGGGCGCGGTGATCGCGGCCAGGCTGAGCCGCGACGACCGGCAGCCGGCGACCGAGGAGATCGGCTGGGTGCTGGTGGACATGGCGGCGGCGCTGCTGGAGTTCGGCGGCGAGCCGTCGGAGGTGGTGGAGTCGGTGGCGGCCGGCATGGGCGCGGACGAGCAGGCGAGCACGATCGCGCTGCTGGCGCTCTGCGACCATCCGGCCACCGAGCCGGTGCTGCGGGTGTTCATCGACCATCACCCGGACGTGGCGGTGGCCTCCGCCGCCCGCAAGGCGCTGCGCCGCCTGCACGGGCTGGCCGCGGTCCGCGGGTGAGGAACCGGATGTAGAGTCGGCGTCGATGACGAAGCACACGATCACCCTCCGGACCGGGACGATCCTCGGCGAAGTGTACGGCTGCGACTGCGGCGCCCAGCTGGCCGGGCGGATGGCGGCCGAGGTGCACGCGGCCGACAACCGCCAGTGCACGGTCTGCCTGGGTTCGGCGGAGGAGGAGCCGGCGCCGGGCCTCGAACGTCCCTGCACCTCCTGTGCGGGCACCGGGCGGCGGCGCGAGCAGATCACCTGGCAGCTGGCGCACGCCGAGGCGGAGCAGCTGATCACGCTCCCGGTGGTGCGCGGGGTGGTGGAGTCCTTCGACGGGCCGTTCCGCCTGTCGGAGATCGCCGACGCGGTGCGCGACGGGCTGGCGCTGCCTCCGGGCCGCCTGCCGGTGGGGCCGCGGGTGCGCGACCTGCTGCTGGAGATGCAGTCGGCGGGCGAGATCACCATGGTGTCGGCGCCGGACGAGCTGATCGACGGCACCGACGTGGTGCTCTTCCGCGACCCGCAGTGGCAGCGGGTGCGCACGCTGGGGCTCTGACCTTCAGCGGTCAGGCGCGGCAGACGATCTCGCCGTGCAGGATCGACAGCCAGCCGTCGTCGGCCTGCGCCCACTCGCGCCAGCCGTCGGCGATGCGCCGCAGGTCGCCGGCGGTGGCGGCGCCGGTGGCCAGGGCCTGCTCGGCGAGTGCGGAGCGCTGGACGCGTTCGGCCCACATGCCGCCCCACCAGGCGCGGTCGTCGGGGGTGGCGAAGCACCAGGTGGACGAGGTGGCGGTGACGTCGGTGAACCCGGCGGCGCGGGCCCACGAGAGCAGCCGCCGCCCGGCGTCCGGCTCGCCGCCGTTGCCGCGCGCCACCTTCTGGTAGAGCTCCATCCAGGTGTCGAGCGCGGGGACGCGCGGGTACCAGGCGAAGGCCGCGTAGTCGCTGTCGCGGACGGCCACGACGCCGCCGGGGCGGGCCACCCGCCGCATCTCGCGCAGGGCCTGTACGGGGTCGCCGACGTGCTGGAGCACCTGGTGGGCGTGGACGACGTCGTAGGAGGCGTCGGGGAAGGGCAGCGCGTGCACGTCGGCGACGGCGAAGCCGACGTTGGCCGCGCCCCGTCGCGCGGCCTCGGCCCTGGCGAGCTCCAGCGCCTCGTCGCTCACCTCGGTCGCGGTCACCCTGGCCACCCGGCCCGCCAGGTCGGCGGTGATGGTGCCGGGGCCGCTGCCGACGTCGAGCAGGGTGTGCCCGGGCTGGAGATGGGGCAGCAGGTAGGCGGCCGAGTTGGCGGCGGTGCGCCAGCGGTGGGAGCGCAGCACGGACTCGTGGTGGCCGTGGGTGTAGACGGCGTTCATCGGGACTCCTTCGCCTCGGCTGATGATCGCACGCTAGCACCTATCTCACTATTTAAGAGAAAATGTCTTATTATTTGGACATCTATTGCTCGACCGTACACTGTTTCCGACGACTGACGGAAGGGCGGTTGCGGTGGGAGAGGTCCGGCCGATCGTGTATGTGGGCGACCCGGTGCTGCACGCGCCGTGCGAGCCGGTCAAGGAGTTCGACGACGAGCTGCGGGCGCTGGTCGACGACATGTTCGCGAGCATGTACGCGGCGGAGGGCGTCGGGCTGGCGGCCAACCAGATCGGCGTGCCCCTGCGGGTGTTCGTCTACGACTGCCCCGACGAGGA
Source organism: Nonomuraea sp. NPDC049649 (assembly GCF_040675175.1). NCBI lineage: Bacteria > Bacillati > Actinomycetota > Actinomycetes > Streptosporangiales > Streptosporangiaceae > Nonomuraea > Nonomuraea sp. NPDC049649. The sequence goes on along the minus strand of NZ_JBFAOH010000007.1, from coordinate 68,801 downwards.
CGGCGTCCGCCACAAGGGCGTCGTCGTCAACCCCGTGCTGGAGCTGCCCGAGGTCGGCGAGCGCCGCCTCGACCCGGGCGAGGAGGGCTGCCTGTCGGTCCCCGGCCAGTACGCCCCGCTCCCCCGCGCCGACAGGGCCAAGGTGCACGGCTTCGACGCCGACGGGCGGCCCGTCACGGTCGAGGGCACCGGCATGCTCGCGCGCTGCCTCCAGCACGAGACCGACCACCTCGACGGCCACCTCTACATCGACCGCCTCCCGGCCAAGCGCCGCAAGCGGGTGCTGGCCGCCTACGAGGAGTCCCGCAAGGCGGGCTGAATCCGGCACGTCTCATGCGAGGCGCGATATCGGGTAGGTGGTGCTCCTCCGACCAGGAAGAACCGAGGAGGCACACCATGGCCAGGACCGTGGCAGACGTGATGACCACCGGCCCCGCGACCGTCGACGGCGGCCAGCCGGTGAGCGTCGCCGCCGCGCTCATGCGCGACCACGACACCGGCGCGATCATCGTGAACGACCACGGCCGGATGACCGGCATCGTGACCGACCGCGACATCGCGATCAGGTGCGTCGCCGACGAGAAGGGCCCCGACACCCCGGTGCGCGAGGCGTGCTCGGCCGGCGTCGAGGCAGTCGGCCCGGACACCAGCATCGAGCAGGCCGTCCGGCTCATGCGCGAGCACGCCGTGCGCCGCCTGCCGGTGGTGGAGGACGGCCGCGCGATCGGCATCCTGAGCATCGGCGACCTGGCCATGGAGCAGGACCCGAACTCGGCGCTCGCCGACATCTCCGCCGCGCAGGCCAACCGCTAGCGTTGGCCGGGTGGTCACAGTCGAGGACGTGCGGCGGTTCGCGGCGGCCCTGCCGCGGACGTCGGAGCATCTGATCAGGGATCGGGTCAAGTTCCGGGTGGGCTCCATCGTCTACGTCGCGTTCTCGCGCGACGAGACGCTGATGGGGTTCGCCTTCCCGAAGGAGGAGCGGGCGGCGCTGGTGGCCGCCGAGCCCGGCAAGTTCCTCCTGCCTCCGGAGTCCGACCTGCGCTACAACTGGGTCGTCGCGCGCCTGTCCGCCCTCGGCCCGGGCGAGATGCGCGAGCTGGTGCTGGAGGCGTGGCGGATGGTGGTGCCGAAGAAGGTGTACGCGGCGTACGTCGCGACGTCCTGACCCGTCACGCGAGGCCGCGGTAGAGCTGCCTGGTGAGCTTCGTGACGCGGTTCACCGAGCTGCGCCAGGTGGCGCCCGCGGGGTGCGCGGTCAGCACCACCATCACGTACCGCTCGTCCTTGCCCACGAGCCCGGTCGTGTAGAGGACCGGCCTGCCGTAGTCGGGCACGATCGCGCTGGACGAGCGTGAGGCGGCCAGGGCGATGGCCCCGCCCTGCGCCCTGGGGCGGCATCGGACCGGCGGCACCGTCCCGAAGCCGGACCAGCCCTGCTTGACCGCCTTGCGCCCGGGCACCGCGTCGGGGATGCCGAAGGTCTGGTCGAAGCCGTCGCTGCCGCACGGCGTGGCCGCGCGCAGGTGGCCCAGGATCGTGTCGCGCACCCGGGGTGAGGCGGTGTCGAGCAGGTAGCGGTAGGTGCGGACGACGTCGCGCGCGCTCTGCGTGGCGTAGCCCCAGAAGCCGGGCCTGGACGCGGGCGGCGGGGTGGTGTCGGACAGCCGGAGCTTGCGCGCCATCCGGGTGATGATCTTCCCCTTGCCGCGCCGGTTCCAGAACGCCGTGGCGGCGGCGTCGTCGCTCTCCCTCAGCATGACCTTGAGCAGCCGGGCGTCGGCGGCGGAGACCTTGCGGCGCGACTCCAGGAAGTCGATCGCGATCAGGATCTTGACGACCGAGGCGGTGCGGTACTTGCGGTGCGCGTAGCGGGTGGCCACGAACTTGCGCTTCTGCCGGTCGTACACGAGCCAGGACGCGGTCGTGCCCGGCGTCACCCTGGGCGGCGCCGGACGGGCGGCCGGGGGCCGCGCGGACGGGCTCTCCGCAGAAGAAGTCCGCGCGGACGGGCTCTGGACGGCGGCGCTCTGCGGGGTGCCGCCCGACGCGCGGGCGGTGCCGGCCGAGGGGCCCGCGACACATCCCGCCACGAGAGGAACGGCCGCCGCCAGCGCGGCCCACGGCTTCATTCGCATCGCACATACCTATCAGAGTCTTGACCTTCCACAGAAACGGAGATAAACACAGAGGAAACCAACTCGAAACGGCGGTGAATCAACATCATGTACGCCGAGGAGCGGCAGCAGGAGATCCTGCGCAGGGCGCGCGCGGCGGGCCGCGTCGACGTGGTGTCGCTGGCGGCCGAGCTCGACGTCACCACCGAGACCATCCGCCGCGACCTGACGGCGCTGGAGAAGGCGGGCGTGCTGCGCCGCGTGCACGGCGGCGCCATCCCCGTGGAACGGCTCGGCTTCGAGCCCGCGCTCGCCACCCGCGACGAGGTGATGACCGCGGAGAAGGAGCGCATCGCCAAGGCCGCCCTGGCCGAGCTGCCCGACGACGGGTCGATCATCATCGACGCGGGCACCACCACGGGCCGCCTGGTCGGCGTGCTGCCCGCCGACCGCGAGCTGACCGTGGTGGTCAACTCGCCGCCGCTCGCCACCGCGCTGGCCGCGCGGAGCAACCTCAACGTGATCATGATCGGCGGGCGGGTACGGGGCCGCACCCTGGCGACGGTGGACGACTGGGCGCTCCAGCCGCTGGCCCACCTGCACGTGGACGTGGCGTTCATGGCCACCAACGGCTGCTCAGTGGAGAAGGGCCTGACCACGCCCGACCCGGCGGAGGCGGCGATCAAGCGGGCGATGGTGCGGGCCGCCGAGCGCAGCGTGCTGCTGGCCGACCACACCAAGTTCACCAACACCTACCTGGCCAGCTTCGCCGAGCTGAGCGAGATCGACGTGGTGATCACCGACACCGGCCTGGACGACGCGCTCGCCGCCGAGCTGTCGGCCGCGGGCCCCCAGGTGGTGCGCGCATGATCGTGACGCTGACCCTCAACCCCAGCCTGGACCGGACGATCGAGATCGCCGCGCTGGACCGGGGCGCCGTCATCCGCGCCGCCGCCGCCCGGCTCGACCCCGGCGGCAAGGGGGTGAACGTCTCCCGCGCCCTGCTGGCCAACGCGGTCGCCTCACGCGCGGTGGTGCCGTTCGGCGGGGACGAGGGACGGCAGCTCGTCCACCTGCTCCGGCAGGAGGGCCTGGACATGGTGACCGTCCCGGTGACCGGCCGGACCCGCTCGAACGTGACGCTGGCCGAGCCCGACGGGACCGTCACCAAGATCAACGAGCCGGGGACCGCGCTCTCCCCCGCCGAGCTCGACACCATCGCCGAGTCGGTGCTGGCCGAGGCGCGCGAGGCCGACTGGGTGGTCGCCTCCGGGAGCCTGCCGCCCGAGGTGCCCGAGGACGTCTACGCCCGGCTGTGCCGCCGGTTCGCCGGGGCGGGCATCCACGTCGCGGTCGACACCAGCGGGCCGGCGCTCGCCGCCGCGCTCGGCGGCGGGCCCGCGCTGGTCAAGCCCAACCTGGAGGAGCTGGCCACCGCCACCGGCATGGCGATCACCTGCGTCGGCGACGTGGTGGCCGCCGCGGCCAAGCTGCGGGCGGCGGGCGCGCGTACCGTGCTGGCCAGCCTCGGCGCCGACGGCGCCGTCCTCGTCGAGGACGGCGGCACCTGGTACGGGGAGGCGCCCGTCGCCGAGCCCCGCAACGCGGTCGGCGCGGGCGACGCCATGCTCGCCGGTTTCCTGGCGGGCGGCGGGCGCGGCGCGGACGCGCTGGTGGAGGCGCTGGCCTGGGGCGCCGCCGCGGTCGGCCTGCCGGGCAGCCGCATGCCGGGGCCCTCGGACATCCGCCGCGACGCCGTCCGCGTCTCCCGGCCCGACCCTGCCCGCCTTCTCACCTCCCCGTATCCCCGTACATCCGCCCAAGCTCCGAGTACGAACGACCACCCCTCCCCGCCCGCCGCAACACCTGCGCTTTCGACCGGCCACCGGCCGGACGCGCCGCTCTCACCCACCCCCGCCACGGCGGCCCGGCCCGCCGACACACCCCGCCTCGGGCCGGACGCGTCCGCTTCCGGCGCGGCGGGCCTCACGCCGGAGGAGAGGGGTGCCGTGTCAGGGGCCGGCACCCCGCACGAGGACGGCACCCCGCCGGTCCTCGGCATCCGGTCCCGTCCCGCCGAGCAGGCAGGGGCGGACCCGTCCGGGCCGGTGCCACCGGCCACCGGGGCGGAACGGCATCCGCCGCCGTCCCCCCGCTGACCCCGGCTCACCACGCAAGAGCCTGCTCACCCCCCTAAGGAGCAAAGTCCAATGGCCGACACCTACACTCCCCCGGTCTACGGGACCGGCGTCAAGGCCACGATCCAGCGGATCGGCGGCCACCTGGCCGGCATGATCATGCCGAACATCGGCGCGTTCATCGCCTGGGGTCTCATCACCGCCCTGTTCATCCCCACCGGCTGGCTGCCGAACGAGGGGCTCGCAGCGCTGGTCGACCCGATGATCAAGGTCCTGCTGCCCGTCCTCATCGCCTACACGGGCGGCCGGATGGTGCACGGGCAGCGCGGGGCCGTGGTCGGCGCCGTGGCCGCGATGGGCGTCGTGGTGGGCGCGGACGTGCCGATGTTCCTCGGCGCCATGATCATCGGCCCGCTCACCGCCTGGATCCTGAAATATGTAGACAAGTTCGCTGAGGCGCGGACCCGGGCCGGGTTCGAGATGCTGGTCGACAACTTCTCGGCCGGCATCATCGGCGGCGCGATGGCGGTGGCCGGCGTGCTGGGCATCGGCCCGGTCGTCCAGGTCATCACCACCGGCGCGGGCAACGCGGTCGACTGGCTGGTCGGCAACGGCCTGCTGCCCTTCGCGTCGCTGCTGATCGAGCCCGCCAAGGTGCTGTTCCTCAACAACGCCATCAACCACGGCGTCCTCGGCCCGCTCGGCGTGGCGCAGGCGGCCGACACCGGCAAGTCGATCCTGTTCATGCTGGAGTCGAACCCCGGCCCCGGCCTCGGCCTGCTGCTCGCCTTCATGTTCTTCGGCCCGCGCGCCATGCGGCCCAGCGCCCCGCCCGCCATGATCATCCACTTCCTGGGCGGCATCCACGAGATCTACTTCCCGTACGTGCTGATGAAGCCCCGGCTCATCCTGGCCGTCATCGGCGGTGGCGCGGCCGGCGTGTTCACCTTCATGATCACCGGTGCGGGCCTGGTCGCCACCCCGTCGCCCGGCAGCATCTTCGCCTACCTCGCCGTCACGCCGCGCGGCGGCCTGCTGGCGTCGCTCGCCGGCATCGCGGTCGCCACCGCCGTGTCGTTCGTCCTGGCCGCGCTGCTGCTCGGCTTCGGCCGGGGCGAGAAGGAGGAGCCCGCCGACGACGCCCCCGAGCCCCAGTCGGCCACCGCCGGCGAGCAGAGCGCGAACGGCGAGCCCGCCCGCGAGGAGACCCAGACCCGTACCGCCGCCAAGGAGGCGTGAACCGTGCCCAGCATCGACAGCAAGGACATCCGTAAGATCATCGTCGCCTGCGACGCGGGGATGGGCAGCAGCGTGATGCTCGCCAGCCAGCTCCGCAAGCAGCTCAAGAACGCCGGCGTCACCGTCGAGCACACCCCGGTGAACGACATCCCCGCCGACGCCGACGTGGTGCTCTGCCACGCCGGGCTGGCCGCCCGGGCCAGGGCGTCGGCGCCGGGCAAGGTGCTGGTGCCGTTCCAGATCTTCCTGGGCGACCCGGCCGTCACCAAGCTGGTCGACACCATCAAGAACGGCGGCACCGTCGATGCGTGAGGACCTGCTCGACCCGCGCGCGATCCGGCTGGACGAGCGCGCCGCCGACCGCGACGAGGCCATCCGGCTGTGCGGGCGGGTCCTGGTCGGCATCGGCGCGGTCGCGGAACCGTACGTCGAGGCGATGATCGAGCGGGAGCGCTCGATCTCCACCTACGTCGGCGAGGGAGTGGCGATCCCGCACGGCACCGCGGCCGCCAAGGAGGACGTCAAGCGCGACGCGATCTGCGTCGTGCGCTTCCCCGCGGGCGTGGACTGGGACGGCGACCAGGTCACCGTCTGCGTCGGCATCGCCGCGAAGAACGACGGCCACGTGCCGCTGCTGGCCGAGCTCGCCGAGATCCTCATGGATCCGGAGCGGGCCCGCACGCTGCGCGAGGCCACCGAGACCCGACAGGTAATCGAGGAGCTGACGTGAAGGTCGCCAGATTCCACGCGCCGGGCGACATCCGGATCGAGGACGCCCCGGAGCCGGTCGCCGGCCCCGGCGAGCTGAAGATCCGGGTGCGGAACTGCTCGACGTGCGGAACCGACGCGAAGATCTACAAGTTCGGCCACCACCACATCCGGCCGCCCCGGGTGATGGGCCACGAGATCGCCGGCGAGGTGGTCGGCACCGGCGAGCGGGTGCAGGTGATCGCCGCCATCCCGTGCGGCACCTGCCCCGACTGCCAGGCGGGCCGCCTCACCGTCTGCCCGAACCAGGAGTCGATGGGCTACCACTACGACGGCGGGTTCGCCGAGTACATGGTCGTCCCGGCCAAGGTGCTGGCGGTGAACGGGGTGAACGCCGTCCCGCCCGGCATCGGGTTCGCCGAGGCGTCGGTGGCCGAGCCGCTGGCGTGCGTGCTCAACGGGCAGGCCCTGGCCCGGGTGGGTACGGGTGACGACGTGGTGGTGATGGGGGCGGGCCCGATCGGGTGCCTGCACGTCCGGCTGGCGCGGGCGCGCGGCGCCGCGCGGGTGTTCCTGGTGGACGTGAACACCGAACGGCTCGCGAAGGCTGCCGAGCTGGTACGTCCCGACGCCGCGATCGACGCCGACCCGGTGGAGCAGGTGCTCAAGCTGACCGGCGGCCGCGGCGCCGACGTGGTCATCACCGCCGCCGCGGCGGGCGCCGCCCAGGAGCAGGCCGTGCTGATGACCGCCCGCCAGGGCCGCATCAGCTTCTTCGGCGGGCTGCCGAAGGACGACCCGTTCATCCGGCTGGACTCGAACCTGGTGCACTACCGGGAGCTGACGATCGTCGGCGCCAACGGCTCCAGCCCCGCCCACAACGCCGAGGCCCTGCGCCTGATCGCCGAGGGCGCGGTGCCGGTGGCCGACCTGATCACCCACCGGCTCCCGCTGTCGCGGGTGCTCGACGGGATCGACCTGGTCAGCCGGGGCGAGGCCATCAAGGTCACCATCGAACCGTGAGGAGATTGCCATGCCGGAAAGGACCGTGGCCGTAGCGTCGGCCAGCGGGCTGCACGCCCGGCCCGCCAAGCTGTTCGTCCAGGAGGCGGCCCGGCTGGGGGTTCCCGTGCGGATCCGGGTGGGAGAGAAGTCGGTCCCGGCGCACAGCATGCTGGGCGTGCTGTCGCTGGGCGTCGTCCACGGCACGGAGGTGACCCTGGAGTCCGACGCCCCCGGGGCCGAGGAGGCCCTGGACGCCCTGGCGGCGCTGCTCTCCCGCGATCTGGACGCGGAAGAGGCGCTCGATGGCTGACGACGCCGCCTCCGGCCCGGCCACGCTGGCCGGGCTGGGGGTCAGCCCGGGGCGGACGGCGGGGCCCTGCCTGCGCATGGCCGGCCCGCCGGAGCTGCCCGCACCGTACGCCGTGCCCGACGTGGACGCCGAACTGGCCGTCGTCGGCAAGGCGCTGGAGGCGGTCGCCGAGGACCTGCGCCGCCGCTCGGCCGCCGCGAGCGCGGACCGCAGCGCCGCCGAGATCCTGGACGCGCTCGCCATGATGGCCGACGACCCCACGCTCAGGGAGGAGGCCGAGCAGGCGGTGCGCGACGGCATGGACGCCCCGCACGCCCTGGACGCCGCCTTCACCCGGCACCGCGAGGCGCTCGCCGCGCTGGGCGGCTACCTCGCCGAGCGGGCCGCCGACCTGGACGACCTCAAGCACCGCGCGGTGGCCGCCGCCCTCGGCGTGCCGATGCCGGGCGTGCCGTCCCCGGGGCACCCGTTCGTACTGATCGCCGACGACCTCTCCCCCGCCGACACCGCCGGGCTGGGCCCGGAGGTGCTGGCGCTGGTGACCGTGCGAGGCGGCCCGACCAGCCACACCGCGATCCTGGCCCGCGGGCGCGGCCTGCCCGCCGTGGTGGCGTGCGCGGGCGCCGCGGACCTGGCGGACGGCACGCTCGTCGCCGTGGACGGCGGCACCGGCGAGATCGTCGCCGGAGTCACCGAGGTGGAGGCGACGCGGATCCGCGAGGCGGAGATCGCCGAGCGCGCCCGGCTGGCGGCCACCAGCGGGCCCGGCAGGACCGCCGACGGGCACCCGGTCAAGCTGCTGCTCAACATCGGCTCGGCCGCCGACCTGCGCCCTGACGGCGAGGGGGTCGGGCTGTTCCGGACCGAGTTCCTGTTCCTGGACCGCAGGCAGGCTCCCTCGTACGAGGAGCAGGTCACGGCCTACGCCGACGTGTTCGCCGCCGTGCCGTACGTGGTGGTGCGCACGCTCGACGCGGGGACCGACAAGCCGCTGCCCTTCCTGGGCCTGGCCGAGGAGCCGAACCCGGCGCTGGGGATCCGCGGCCTGCGGGTGGACCGGGTGCTGCCGGACGTGCTCGACACCCAGCTCGACGCGATCGCCGAGGCCGCCCGGCGGACCGGCGCGGAGGCGTGGGTGATGGCGCCGATGGTCAGCACTCCCGGGGAGGCCGCCGCGTTCGCCCGCCGTGCCCGCGAGCGGGGCATCGCCAAGGTGGGCGCGATGGTGGAGGTGCCGGCCGCGGCTCTCCTGGCCGACCGGCTGCTGCGCGAGGTGGACTTCCTGAGCATCGGCACCAACGACCTGAGCCAGTACACCTACGCCGCCGACCGGCAGCACCCGGCGCTGGCCGACCTGCTGGACCCGGCCCAGCCCGCCCTGCTGCGGCTGGTGGAGCGCTGTGCCGAGGCCGGGCGGGCGGTGGGCAAGCCGGTGGGCGTCTGCGGCGAGGCCGCCGGCGACCCCGGACTCGCGCCCGTCCTGGCCGGTCTCGGGGTGACGAGCCTGTCGATGGCCCCGGTCTGCGTCCCCGCCGTCCGCGACGCCCTGTCCCGCCACACCTTGGCGGAATGCCGGGAACTGGCCCGCGCGGCCCTCGCCGGAGACTGACCCGCCGTCCCGCGACCTCCCCGAAGTGGGGGGTGGAGAACGCTGAGGGTTGAGGGCGCCGGGAGATGGCCGGAGACTGGCGCTACCGTCACCAGGCCGTCGCGACCGCCTCTGCGATGGGGATGTCGCCCGAGACGAGTTCCAGGGTGCGGCGGGAGGTGGGGGCGCGCAGGAGGGCGGCGACGACGGCGGCGACGTCGTCGCGGGGCACCGGGCCGGGCGGGACCTCGGCGGCGAGCCGGACCAGGCCGGTGCCGGGCTCGTCGGTGAGCCGCCCGGGCCGGACGATGACCCAGTCGAGGTCGCGGCGGCGCAGGTCCTCCTCGGCCTCCGTCTTGGCCTTGATGTAGGCGGCCCACACCTCGCCGAGGTCGGGGGCGGGCGGCCGGCCCGCGCCCATCGAGGAGATCTGGACGAAGCCCGGCACCCCGGCCCGCTCGGCGGCGTCGGCCATCAGCACGGAGGCGGCCCGGTCGACGGTGTCCTTGCGGGCGGCGCCGCTGCCGGGCCCGGCCCCGGCGGCGAACACGATCGCGTCGGCGCCGCGCACGATCTCGGTGACCTCGTCGACGCTCGCTCTCTCCAGGTCGCAGAGCACGGCCTGGGCGCCGGTGGCCTCGACGTCGGGAAGGTGGGCCGGGTTGCGGACCAGGCCGACGGCGGCGGAGCCGAGCAGTCTCTCCAGCCGGAGCGCGATCTGGCCGTGCCCGCCCGCGATGATGATCCTCATGCGGGCATGGTGTCATGGGAGCATGCAGGACTTCCCTGAGGCGCCGGCACCGGCGTTTCTGTTCGATCTCGACGGCACCCTGATCGACAGCGTCTACCAGCACGTCATCGCCTGGCGGCAGGCGCTGTCGGGGCTGGGCATCGACCTGTCGGTGTGGCGGATCCACCGGCGGATCGGCATGAGCGGCGGCCTGTTCGTGAGCGCGCTGCTGCGCGAGACCGGGCTGAAGCTCAGCCAGGCGCAGATCGACGAGCTGCAGACGACGCACGCGGAGGCGTACGAGCAGCAGGTCGGCTCGGTGCGGCCGCTGCCCGGAGCCAAGGAGCTGCTGTCGGAGCTGTCGGCCCGGGGCGTGCCGTGGGCGATCGCCACCAGCGGGTATTCGCGCACGGCCCGGCTGGCGCTGGGCATGCTGGGGCTGCCGGAGGACACGCCTCTGGTGACGCGTGACCTGGTGCGCCGCGCCAAGCCGGATCCCGACCTGTTTCTGGCCGGGGCCGCGCTGCTGCGCGCCGACCCGGCGCATGCCATGGTGGTGGGCGACAGCATCTGGGATCTGCTCGCCGCGCGCCGCGCGGGCTCGCTGGGGATCGGGCTGCTGTCCGGCGGTTACGGACGGGACGAGCTGGAGCGGGCGGGGGCATTCCGGGTGTACGCCGATCCCGCCGACATGCTGGCCCGGCTGGACGAGCTGGGCGTGCGCCACGGCGACTAGCGGGAATACGGGGCCGAACCTCGGGGCTGGATCTTGCGTATCACCCACAGAGGAGCTTTCACATGGACTTGGCAGACATCGGCGTCACCGGCCTGGCCACGATGGGCCGCAACCTGGCCCGCAACCTGGCCAGGAACGGTTACGCGGTGGCCGTGCACAACCGGTCGGCGTCTCGTACGCAGGACCTGGTGCGGGAGTTCGGCGGCGAGGGGACGTTCGTGCCGTCGGAGGACCTGGCCGGCTTCGTGGCGTCGCTGAAGCGGCCGCGGCGGGCGATCATCATGGTGAAGGCGGGTGCGGGCACCGACGCCGTCATCGACCAGCTCGCCGAGCTGATGGAGCCGGGCGACATGATCGTCGACGGCGGCAACGCGCACTTCGACGACACCCGGCGGCGTGAGGCGGCGCTGCGCGAGAAGGGCCTGCACTTCGTCGGCACCGGCATCTCCGGCGGCGAGGAGGGCGCGCTGAACGGCCCGAGCATCATGCCGGGCGGGTCGAAGGAGTCGTGGGAGGCGCTCGGCCCGATCCTTCAGGACATCGCGGCCAACGTCGACGGGGTGCCGTGCGCGGTGCACGTCGGCCCCGACGGCGCCGGCCACTTCGTGAAGATGGTCCACAACGGCATCGAGTACTCGGACATGCAGCTGATCGCCGAGTCCTACGACCTGCTGCGCCAGGCGCTCGGCGCGTCTCCGGCCGAGCTGGCGGAGGTGTTCCGGGAGTGGAACAGGGGCGAGCTCGGCTCGTACTTGATCGAGATCACCGCCGAGGTGCTCGACCAGGTGGACGCGGCGACCGGCAAGCCGTTCGTGGACGTGGTGGTCGACCAGGCCGAGCAGAAGGGCACCGGCCGGTGGACGGTGCAGAGCGCGCTGGAGCTGGGCGTGCCGGTGACGGGCATCGCCGAGGCGGTGTTCGCGCGGGCGCTGTCGGGCCACCCTGAGCAGCGGAAGGCGGCCAGGTCGCTGGAGGGCCCCGCGGTGTCCGGGGTGGGTGCGAAGGAGCTGATCGAGGACGTGCGCCAGGCGCTGTACGCGTCCAAGATCGTGGCGTACGCGCAGGGGTTCGACCAGATGGCGGCCGCGTCCAAGGAGTACGGCTGGGACCTCGACCTGGGCGCGATGGCGACGATCTGGCGCGGCGGCTGCATCATCCGGGCCAAGTTCCTGGACCGGATCCGCGAGGCCTACGACGCCGACCCGAACCTGCCGACGCTGCTCGCCGACCCGGCGTTCGCGGCGGCGCTGGGCGTGGCGCAGGAGTCGTGGCGGCGGGTGGTCACCACGGCCGTCCAGATCGGCGTGCCGACGCCCGGTTTCTCCTCGGCGCTGGCCTACTACGACGGGCTGCGCCGCGAGCGGCTCCCGGCCGCGCTGGTGCAGGGGCTGCGCGACTACTTCGGCGCGCACACCTACCGGCGGGTCGACCGGGAGGGCTCCTTCCACACCGACTGGTCCGGCGACCGCGTGGAGCGGCCCGCCTGATCAGGTTCTCAGCACCGGGTTGGCCAGGGCGGTGACCACGCAGAAGCCGAACGGGCCCCTGACGTCGTGCAGGGTGACCTGGCCGGTGGAGAGTCCGGCGGCAGCGACGCTGCCGGTGGCCTCCATGCCGATCAGCTCGCCTTCGGGCATCCGGGAGAGGGTGAGCGTGTAGTCGGCGTTGATGAAGGGGACGCCGTCGTCGGTCAGCGAGGTGAGCGGGCTGGCGAAGTCTCCGGCGAGGGCCGCGCGCACGATCGGGGTGAGCTTCTCATCGTCGACGAGCGGGCGGTCCTCACGCGTCCACATCCGCCGCCTGCCGGGCGTCCACCAGATGTCGAACGCCGGCTGCCAGCCCTCCGTGGCCGGCGGGGGGCCGTCGGGCGGGGTCTCGTCCCAGCGCTCGGTGAGCACCGGATGGTTCTCCGGGTGCTCGCCGGTGCGCAGCAGGACGGCGCTGACGCGGCCGATCACGCCCCGCTCGGTGCTCAGGGTGGCGTCGGCCACCCGGATCCGCCGCCCGTCCCTGACGAGCCCGGTCTCGACCGTGACGGGCAGCAGCGGGCTGTTGCGGAACAGGTCGACGGTGAGCCGGGCGATCTGCAGGCCGCTCCCGGCGTACTCGGCCTCGATGGCGCGGGCCGCCAGCCCGCCGAGCAGGCGGCCGTGCAGCATCTCCGGCGACCAGGGGCTGTTGGCGTGGGCGGCGGGCACGTACGCGCCGTCGTGGGAAGTGAAGAACGGGGACGTCACAGAATCAGATTCTAGAGGAGAGCCGCCGGGCCAGGTCACGCAGCCTCTCACGTAGCTCGGGCGGGTCGAGCACGTCGAAGTCGACGTCCAGGAAGGCCACCACGACGGCGATGACATGCAGGTCGTCGCCGCGCAGGGTGAGCAGGCAGGACCGCTCGTCGACGGGCTCGACGACGCCGGTGGTCAGGCCGGCGATCCGCTCGGCGGGCGCGTGCAGCAGGACGCGGGCCTCGATGGGCCACATCTGGTGGCCCAGGCGGCGCTCCACGCCGGTGGACCAGGCTGTGCGGCTCGGCCCGCCGCTCGCTCCCGGTGTAGTCGAAGCGGATTTGCTCGCGGTCGCGGCAGGCGGCGCTGATGCGCGCGAGCGTGCCGGAGTCCACGGTCGGCCCGGTGCGGGCGATCGGCACGGTGTGCTCCTGCAGCGCGCCGACCCGGTGGCGCAGCCTGGACGGCAGGACCTGCTCCAGCTTGGCGAGCGCGCGCAGCGAGGTCTCCTCGATGCCGGTGACGCCGCCGCCCGCCGCGGTGCGCAGCCCGACGGCCACCGCGACCGCCTCCTCGTCGTCGAGCAGCAGCGGCGGCATCCGGGCACCGGCGCCGAGCCGGTAGCCGCCGGACACTCCGGGCGTGGAGTGGATCGGGTAGCCGAGACTGCGCAGCCGCCCGACATCGCGGCGGACGGTCCGCACAGCCACGCCGAGCCGCTCGGCCAGCGGGTTCGGGGACGTACGTGGCCGGCGGGTGGGTGGCGTCGGAGCTCGTGCCGGGCCGGGCGGGGCCCGGCGGGCGGTGGGCGTCGCTGCTGGCCGTCGGAAGGGCCTTCCACGCGGCGCTGCGGGACGTGCCGCGCCCCGATCTGCTGGACCGGCGCGTACACCCGTGGGCGGTCGCGGACCGGGTGGCGTGGCAGGAGGAGAACGTGACCCTGCGCGGGGAGGCCGGGCGGGTGCTGGCGGAGCTGCGCGCGGTCCCGGCGCCGCGCGGTGAGCCCGACCAGCTCGTGCACGGCGACCTGACCGGGAACGTGCTGTACCACCGGGGCAGCCCGCCCGCCGTGATCGACTTCTCGCCGTACTGGCGGCCCGTCCGGTACGCGGAGGCGATCGTGGTGGCGGACGCCCTCCTCTACCACGACGCCGGGTTCGACCTGGTGGACGCGCTCGGCGCGGAGGGGCCGCGCTGGCTCGCCCGCGCGCTGACGTTCCGGCTCGTGGCCGCGGCCCTGCTCACCGGGGAGCCGGATCCCCGCGAGGTGGCGCGGTTCGCTGCTCTGGCGCGGGCCCTGTCATGATCGACATCGTGGCCGGAACGCGTAGAATCCGCGGGTGCGCGATATTGGTGAGGACCCGCGGCCCGTCAAGGGCGCCGTGCGGGAGATCCGGTCCCTGCGGGAGGCCGCCGAGCTGACCTACTCCCCCGAGCTCGACGGGCTCGCCGACCCGGGCGAGATCGTGTGGGCGTGGGTGCCGTACGAGGAGGACCCGGCGCGGGGCAAGGACCGGCCCCTGCTCGTGGTGGGCCGGAGCGGGCGGAACCTGCTGGGTCTGATGCTGTCCAGCCGGGGCGGCGACGGGCCCGGCTGGTTCGAGCTGGGCGTGTGGGGCCGCGACGGCAAGAGCTCGCACGTACGCCTGGACCGGGTGTTCGTGCTGGACGAGGACGACATCCGGCGCGAGGGCGCGGTGCTGGACCTCGACCGGTTCACCCGGCTGGCGGCGGTGCTGATGCGCACGTACGGGTGGACCGCGGGGCGGTGAGGCCCCGCGGCGGTCAGGACCTGCGCCATGCGGGGATCGCCCGGGTCAGGGCCGGCGCCAGGTGGGGATGTCGCCCGCCGGGTGGAGGCGGAAGCCGGGCGCGGCTTCCAGGGCCTTCTCCGCGCCACCCGGGGTGTAGGTGACGATCAGGCGGAGCTGTTGCCAGCCGGTGTTGTACGTCGAGTGGTAGACGCCGGTCGGGATGTGCACGGCGTCGCCCGCGCGGATGGGGAACTCCTCGCCGTCGCCGACCATCTGGCGGGCCTCCCCGGAGATCACGTAGAGGATCTCCTCGGCGTCCGGGTGGTTGTGGCGGGCGTGGCCCATGCCGGGGTTGACGATGACCTCGCCGAACGTGCTGCCCGCGCCGGGGACCGCGTCCGGGGTGACGAACCACTTGATCGAGCCCCAGTCGAACGTCGTCGTCGGGACCGCCTCGGGGTTGATGCGCATTCAAATCTCCAGGCTCTTGAAGGCGGCCACCTGCTCGGTGATGGCCCGCTCGGTGGGGAGGCGTTCGACGGAGGAGGCGCCGAAGAAACCGGCCACCCCCTCGGTGCGGGCGAGCACGTACTGGGCGTCCTGCGGCTCGGCGATGGGCCCGCCGTGGCAGAGCACCAGGATGTCCGGCCGGACGGCGACGGCCGCGTCGCGCATCGCCTGCACCCGGTCCACGGCCTCGTCGAGGGTGAGGGCGGTGCCGGCGCCGATGCTGCCCTTGGTGGTCAGCCCGACGTGCGGGACGAGCACGTCGGCCCCGGCCTCGGTCATGGCCCGCGCCTGGTCCTCGTCGAACACGTACGGCGCCGTCACCAGGTCCCGCTCGTGCGCCTGCCTGACCATCTCGACTTCCAGGGCGTACCCCATCCCGGTCTCCTCGAGGTTCTGCCGGAACACCCCGTCGTACAGCCCGACGGTCGGGAAGTTCTGCACCCCCGCGAACCCCATCGCCTTGAGCTGGTCGAGGAAGCGCGGCATGACCCGGAACGGGTCGGTGCCGCAGACCCCGGCCAGCACCGGCGTGTCCCGGACCACGGGCAGCACCTCGGCGGCCATCTCGACCACGATCTGGTTGGCGTCGCCGTACGGGAGCAGCCCGGCGAGCGAGCCGCGCCCGGCCATCCGGTAGCGGCCCGAGTTGTAGATGATGATCAGGTCGACGCCCCCGGCCTCGGCGCACTTGGCGGACAGTCCGGTGCCCGCGCCCGCGCCGATCACCGGCCTGCCCTCCGCGACGGTCGCGCGGAGCCGTTCCAGCACTTCCCGGCGGTTCACCGGCTGCCTCCGATCATCTCGTGGAGCCGGTCGGCCATCGCCCGCCCGAACTCCGGGTCGTTGATGTGCAGGTCGAGCCGCACGGTCGAGGGGTGGGACGCCAGGGCGGCGAAGCAGGCTTCGTCCGCCTCCGGGTCGTGGAAGGGCATGCCCTCGGCGTCCAGCGCGGACACCCCCTTGAGCGGGATGAACAGCTCGGCCGGCCCGGTCGCCTCGGCCAGTTTGGCCGCCACTCTGCGGCCCAGCTCCGCCATCTCCTCCGGCGTGGTCCGCATCAGCGTGACCGTCGGGTTGTGCACGTACAGGTCGCGGCCGGCGAACCTCTCCGGTACGGAGTCGCGCGGCCCGAAGTTGACCATGTCGAGCGCTCCCGGCGCGACCACCTGCGGCACGCCGTGCCGCCCGGCCGCGGTGAGCCGGTCGGGCCCCGCCGACAGCACCCCGCCCACCAGGTCGTCGGCCAGCTCGGTGGTGGTCAGGTCGAGCACCCCGGCCAGCATGCCGCTCGCGGCCAGGCCCTCCATCGCCCGGCCGCCCGCCCCGGTGGCGTGGAAGACCAGCACCTCGTACCCGAGCTCGCGCAGCCGCTCGCGGGCGGCGTCCACCGCCGGGGTGGTCACCCCGAACATGGTCGCGCCGACCAGCGGCCGGTCGCCCTCCTCGGCCCGCTGCCCCCGGTAGGCGGCGGCCATCCCGGCGGCCGCGGCGGCGGCGTTGCCGAGGATCGCCCGCGACAGCCGGTTGACGCCCGCGATGTCGACGACGCTGTACATGAGCGTGACGTCCTTCGCCCCCACGTACGGGGACACGTCGCCGGACGCCATCGTCGAGACGATCAGCTTCGGCAGGCCGATCGGCAGGTCGCGGACCGCCCGCGCGGCGATCGACGAGCCGCCGCTGCCGCCCACCGCCAGCACGGCGGACACCCGCCCGGCCGCGTGCAGCTCCGCCAGCACCGCCGCCGCGCCCTCCCCCATCGCGGTGACGGCCGCCCCGCGGTCGCCGGACGCGCGCAGGCTCTCCAGGTCGGCGCCGGCCGCCGCCGCGACCCGGTCGCCGGGATAGTCGACGGGGTAGGACACGCCCGGGGCGGCCGTGCCCGCGTCGATCACCAGGACGTCCTGGCCGAGCTCGATCAGCCGGTCACGCAACCATCCGTATTCCTCGCCCTTGGTGTCGAGGGTGCCGATGAGTACGACTGTCATCCTCTGACGTTAACCCGGCTGGGATCATGTGGGCATGCGTGTTGCGGTCATCGGGAGCGGCATCGTCGGAGCCGCCGCGGCTCACCACCTGAGCGGGCGCGGTGTGTCGGTGACGGTGGTGGACGGGGCGTACTCCGGGCAGGCCACCCAGGCGGGGGCCGGGATCGTCTGCCCGTGGGTGGACCATCCCGGCGACGACGACTGGTACCGGCTGACCCGCGAAGGCACCCGCCGCTACCCGGAGCTGCTGTCCTCGCTGGGCGGGGACCTGGGGTACGCGCGGGTCGGCGCGCTGCTGGTCGCCGGCGACCCCGACGACCTGGAGCCGGTGCGCGCCCTGCTGGCCCGGCGTTACGCGGAGGCGCCGGAGATGGGGCAGGTGGCGGACGTCGCCGCGCCGTCCGCCCTGTTCCCGCCGCTGGCGGAGGATCTGAGCGCGCTCCTGGTGCCGGGCGCGGCCCGGGTGGACGGGCGGTCGGTACGGGACGCGCTGCTGCGCGCCGCCGTCCGTCAGGGCGCCGAGCTCCGCACGGGCACGGCGACGCTCACGCCGGACGGCGAGGTGCTGGTACGAGACGTCCAGGAGACGGATCTGCACGGCTACGTCACGCCTGCACCCGGCTCATCCGCTGAAGGATCATGGCGGCAGGCCACCCCTCACCCACCCGGTCCAGGCAGCCGTACGGCGTCCCCCGCACAACCCGGGTCCGATGCTCCGCCTCCGCGCGCGACCGCCACCGGTCCGGAGGCTGCCGCGCGTCAAGCCGGGAGGACGGCCTACGGGTCGCCGGTTTTCGCCGGGGTGGTGGCCGGTGGGGAGGCGGGGGAAGAGAGGCACGAGGCGAGCGGTGCCGGGGTCGTGATCGAAGCCGATGTGGTGATCGTGGCCGCGGGGGCGTGGAGCGGAGAGGTGTGCCGGGGGCTCGGGGTGGAACTGCCGGTGTTTCCGCGGCGAGGGCAGATCGTGCACGTGACGCTGGAGGGGGTGGACACCTCCGAGTGGCCGATCGTGCTGCCGCACGCCGGGCCGTACCTGCTGGGGTTCCCGGGGTCGCGGGTGGTGGTGGGGGCGACGATCGAGGACGTGGGGTTCACGCCACGGGTCACGATGGGCGGTCTCGACGAGGTGCTGCAGGCGGGTCTGCGGGTGGCGCCGGGGCTCTTCGGGGCGACGGTGACGGAGGCTCGGGTGGGGCTGCGGCCGGTGTACGCGCCGGGCTCGCCGCTCATCGGGCCGCTCACCGACCGGGTGATCGTGGCCACGGGGCTGGGGGCGTACGGGCTGACGGCGGGGCCGTTCGCCGGGCGGCTGGCGGCCGATCTGGCGCTGGGCGAGGAGCCGCCGCTGGACGTCGGCCGTTACCGCCCCCAGGTGCGCTGAACCAGGTGCGCTGACCAGCGCGTCGAGTCCTCGCCCGTACCGGCATCTGAAGGGCTGCGACCAGCGGGCACCCGTAGATCTGAAGGGCTGCGACCAGGCGTACGACGCGGAAGCCCGGTAGCCGCCCGTCGCGAAAAGGTCCCGGTACCGGGTGTGGTGAACCGCCGTTGCGGGTGGCCGGGTGGTGGGTACGATCGTGACCTCCCCCGTTCGAGACGTTCGTGGGGAGGCGCGGTTTGCGCGCGTTGCTGGTCGTTGTCCTGTTCGCCGTGGCGGCGTGCGCCGCACCGGTCCCGACCGGCCCTCCTCCCCCGGAGTCGAGTCCTCCGGTCTCCAGCGCGCCGCCGCGGGCGGAGCGGCTCGGGCCGCCGGTGCCGCTGGTGCCGCAGCGGGCGTCGGGGAAGTACCAGGTGGTGCGCGGCGAGGAGGCGCCCCGGCGGGGCGGCGGCCGGGTGATCCGTTATCTGGTGGAGGTGGAGCGGGGGCTGCCGTTCGACGCGCGGGAGTTCGCGGCGGAGGTGCACCGGACGCTCAACGACGTGCGCGGCTGGGGCCGGTTCCGGCGGGTGGGGCGGCCGCCGGCGACGCTGCGGGTGGCACTGTCCAGCCCGCGGCTGACCGACCGGGAGTGCCGGCCGCTGCGCACGCACGGCGATCTGTCCTGCTGGAACGGCACCCGCGCGGTCATCAACGCGCTGCGCTGGGCGGAGGGCGTGCCGCATTTCGGCGGCGACCTGACCGCCTACCGGCAGTACCTGATCAATCACGAGGTGGGGCACTCGCTCGGCCACCGGCACGCCAGGTGCCCGAAGAAGGGCCGCCTGGCCCCGGTGATGCTGCAGCAGTCGCGGTGGCTGAAGGGCTGCCGCCCGAACCCGTGGCCGCACCCGGGGCGGGGCCCTCGGGAGCGTTAGGCTGAACGACATGCCGACGATCAGCACCGGTGAGGTCAGCGGGTCCGTGCACGACGGTGTCGCCGTCTTCAGGGGTATTCCGTACGCGAAGAGCCCGTTCGGGCCGCGCAGGTTCGCCGCGCCCGAGCCGGCGGAGCGGTGGGACGGCACGTTCGAGGCGGTCCGGTTCGGGCCGCGCCCGCCGCAGCCGGTGGCGGTGCCGGGCCAGCCGGCCTGGGATCCGTCCGGCGGGCTGGACATCCTGACGGTGAACGTGTGGACGCCCGATCCGGGCGGTTCGGGCCTGCCGGTCATGGTCTGGCTGTACGGGGGCGCCTATCTGGTGGGGTCGGCCGACTGGCCCGAGTACGACGGGACGCGGCTGGCCCGTGAAGGCGTCGTGGTGGTGACGCTGAACTATCGGGTGGGGATGGAGGGGTTCGGCCAGGTGCCGGGCGCGCCGGCCAACCGGGGCCTGCTCGATCAGGTGGCGGCGCTGCGCTGGGTGCGGGAGAACATCGCGGCGTTCGGCGGCGATCCGGGCAACGTGACGGTCTTCGGCGAGTCGGCGGGGGCCGGGTCGGTGGCGTGCCTGCTGGCGATGCCGTCGGCGGCGGGGCTGTTCCGGCGGGCGATCGCGCAGAGCGTGCCCGGGGTGTTCCTCTCCCCCGGGCTGGCCGGGCGCGTGTCGGCGGCGATCCTGGAGCGGGCGGGCGGCGGCCCCGCTCATGAGGTGCCGCCAGAGCGGCTGGTGACGGCGGCGGAGGAGTTCGGCGAGGAGGAGCTGACCGGGCGGCACGACCGGTGGGGGCTGCTGGCCAGCGCCGCGATCCCGTTCGCGCCGGTGGTGGACGGCGAGGTGCTGCCCGAGCTGCCGTGGGATGCCCTGCGCGGCGGGGCGAGCGCGGGCGTGGAGCTGATCTCCGGCTACACCCGCGACGAGTTCCGCACCTTCCATGCGATGAGCGGCGGGCGGCCGGTCGACCTGGCGGGGGCGCTCAAGCGGCTGGCTCCCCCGGGCGCGGAGGCGGTCTACCGGGAGGCGGACGGAGACGAGGCGTACGTCCGGCTGATGTCCGACTGGCTGTTCAGGATGCCGAGCACGCTGCTGGCCGAGGCGCACCGGGGCCCGGCCTGGCTGTATGAGCTGGCCTGGGCGCCGACCCCTTTCCTGGGCGCCTGTCACGGGCTGGACGTGCCGCTGGTGTTCGGCACGGTGGACGGTGAGATGGCGCGGATGGTGGCGGGCGGCTCGCCGGATCTGGAGCGGATGTCGGAGCGGTTCCGCGCGGCGTGGGTGCGGTTCGCCGCGACCGGCGACCCGGGCTGGCCCCGCTACGCGCCGGAGTCCGCTACGACGCACGTGTTCGACCTGGAACCGGCCGACGTGGACGACCCGCAGGCGGTCTCGCGGAAGCTGTGGGCCGGGTCCGGCGTCTCCGTGATCGGCTGAATTCCGCCGCGCGCACCGAACTATCGCGATATATCGTACGTATCAGCAAGGAGGACATTCTTTCCAGGGGGGAGCAACATGTCGGGTTTCCGGACGGCACGGCGTGTCCTGGCGGGCGGCGCGGTCCTGGCGGCGGCCTGGGCTCTGCGCGACGTGCCCGCGCAGCTGGGCGTCCGGCCTCTCACCTCGGGGCCGGAGAGGGCGGACAGGATCAGGCGTTCACCGCGGTTCCGCGACGGCGCCTTCGTCAACCCCATGGCCGAGTCCGTCGAGCGGATCAACACGCCGCCGGTCAGCATGGTGGCCGAGATGATCAGGGACCGGCGGCTGCGCCGCCCGCCCGGCCCCGTCCCGGTGCGGGTGCCGCCGTCGGACGCGCCCGACCCCGCCGGGCTGCGGGCGGTCTGGTACGGGCACGCGTCCACGCTGGTGGAGATCGAGGGCAGGCGGGTGCTGTTCGACCCGGTGTGGAGCCGGCGGCCGTCCCCGACGCGCCTGGTCGGGCCGGTGCGGCACCACCCGGTGCCGGTGCCGCTCGACGGGCTGCCCCGGGTCGACGCGGTGGCGATCTCGCACGACCACTACGACCATCTCGACATGTCCACGGTGCGCGCGCTCACCCGCACGCAGGAGGCGCCGTTCCTGGTGCCGCTGGGCATCGGCGCCCATCTGGAACGCTGGGGCGTGCCCGGGCACCGGATCGTCGAGCTCGACTGGGACGAGGAGGCGGAGGTGGCGGGCCTGCGGTTCACCGCGACGGCCGCCCGGCACTTCTCCGGCCGGTGGGTGGTCCGCAACGAGACGCTGTGGGGGTCGTGGGTGGTCGCCGGGGCCGCCAAGCGGGTCTTCTACGCGGGCGACTCCGGCTACTTCGAGGGCTATCGGGGCATCGGCGCCGCGCACGGGCCGTTCGATCTGGCGATCATGCCGATCGGGGCCTACGGCGAGAACTGGCCGGACATCCACATGACCCCGGAGGAGGCGGTCAGCGCCACCGTCGACCTGGGCGGGAAGCTGATGCTGCCGGTCCACTGGGCGACGTTCACGCTGGCGCCGCACCCGTGGGCGGAGCCGGTCGACCGGCTCTGGCGCGAGGCCAAGGCCCGTGACGTGCGGTTCGTGGTGCCCAGGCCGGGCGAGGCCGTGGACACCGCCGTCGAGCCCGCGGTGGACACCTGGTGGGAGATGCTGGGCTCGCCTCGTACAGTCGAGGAATGAGCAATCTGGAGACCGACCCCCGCGAGATCCGCTGCGCGCGCGGCGGCGACGAGGGCGTCGAGGTGCTGGAGGGGCGGGCGGTGCCGCTCGGCGGCCCGCGCGCCATGACCGTCACGCGCACCCTCCCCCACGTGCACCGGCGCATGATCGGCGCCTGGTGCTTCGTCGACGCCTACGGCCCGGAGCAGGCGGAGATGCGGGTCGCGCCGCACCCGCACACCGGGCTGCAGACGGTGAGCTGGCTGGTGGCGGGCGAGGTGCTGCACCGCGACAGCCTGGGCAGCCTGCAAGTGATCCGGCCGGGCGGTCTCAACCTGATGACGGCCGGGCGCGGCATCTCCCACTCGGAGGAGTCGCGGCTCGGGCTGCTGCACGGCGTGCAGCTCTGGGTGGCGCTGCCGGACGGGCACCGGCAGGTGGCGCCCTCGTTCGAGCACCACGCCGAGCTACCGGTGCTGTCCGGGCCGGGCTTCGCGGCCACCGTGTTCCTGGGCGGGCTGGGCGGCGTCCGCTCGCCCGCGACCGCGTACAGCCCGCTGGCGGGCGCGGAGGTGGCGGTTGACGGGGACGCCGAGCTGCCGCTGGATCCGGCGTTCGAGCACGGGGTGCTGCTGCTGGACGGGGAGGTGTCCCCGCTGCCTGCGGGGCCGCTGCGCTACCTGCCGCCGGGCCGCGACCGGCTGCGGCTGAGCGGGCACGGGCGGGTGCTGCTGATCGGCGGCGAGCCGTTCGCCGAGGAGATCGTGATGTGGTGGAACTTCGTCGGCCGCGACCACGACGAGATCGCCGCGTTCCGCAAGGAGTGGATGGAGGGCGACGGGTTCGGGACCGTGCGCGGCTACGACGGCGAGCCGCTGCCCGCCCCCGCCCTGCCCGGCGTCCGGCTGAAGCCGCGGGGCCGGACGCGGTAGATCGCGAGACCCGTGGGGCGCAAGTAGCATGGCCGCCATGTTTCCGCCCCCCGCCCCTTGGAATCAGCCGCCCCAGCCGCCGGGGCAGGCGCATCTGGTCCTCGACGTGAAGCGGCACTGGCTGGGCTTCGCGCTGGCCATGATCACGCCGATGATCGTGATCAACGGCCATGCGATGCCGGGCCGGTGGGGCGTCAACCCGATCCCGCTCCCGCCCGGCCAGCACCACCTCCACGTCCATCTGCCGTACATCCTGCCCACGCGCATCGGCCCCGCCGACCTGACCGTCTGGCTGCAGCCGGGGATGGCGCTGAACGTCGAGTACCGCGCTCCCCTGTGGGCCTACTCGCGGGGCTCGCTCGGCCCGGCGCCGCAGCCGTGGAACGGGTTGGGCTGCATGATCGCCCTGCTGGCGATCCCGGTCGGCATGCTGCTCATCGTGCTCGCCTGGATCCTGATGATGTTCCTGGCGGCGCTCTAGGTCACGACAGGCGCTGCGCCTTGCTGAGGAGGCGCTGGGCCACCACCACCAGGGCCAGGAAGGCGCCGCTCACCACCTGCTGGAACGCCGAGGTGAGGGTGCCGACCTGGTTGATCAGGCTCTGGATCACCCCCAGCAGCAGCACTCCGGCGATCGTCCCGGTGATGCCGCCCGCGCCGCCGGTCAGCAGGGTGCCGCCGATGACCACGGCCGCGATGGCGTCCAGCTCCAGGCCGATGCCGAGGATGGTGACCCCGGACGACAGCCGGGCCGCGTTGAGCGCCCCGGCGAGCCCGGCCAGCAGGGCCGACATGACGTACACGTACACCTTGGTCCGCGCCACCGGCACGCCCATCAGCGCGGCGGCCTGCTCGTTGCCGCCGATCGCGTACACGTTCTGGCCGAAGCCGGTCCGCTGCAGCAGCACCATCGCGGCCAGCGCCAGCGCGGCCGTCACGTAGACGGGGTGGCTGAGCCCGAACAGCTCGCCCTGCCCGAGCGCGGCGAAGGCGCGGTCCTCCACGAGGTACGTGGTCGCGCCCTCGTCCGAGACCGCCAGCATCAGGCCGCGGACGCCGAGCAGGCCCGCCAGGGTGACGATGAAGGGCGCCATCCCGGTCCTGGCGATGATCAGGCCCTGCGCCAGCCCCACCGCCGCGCAGACGGCCAGGGGCAGGAGCAGCGCGGCGAGCGTCCCGTACCGGGAGCCGTAGGCGGCGAGCACGCCGCCGAGCACGAACAGCGACCCGACGGACAGGTCGATGCCGCCGCTGATGATCACGAAGGTCATGCCGATCGCGATGATCGCCAGGAAGGAGGACGAGACGACGACGCTGGCGGCGTTGCCGGGGGTGGCGAACGAGTCGAAGGCGAGGCTGCCGAAGACGACCAGCACGCCCAGCACCATGACGGCGCCGTGCTGCTGGAGGACGCGGCTCACCTGTTCGCGTGAGGTCATCGGCGCTCCCTGGTGGCGTAGACGGCGGCCAGGATGATCACGGCCTGGACCATCTGGGTCCACGACTGCGGCAGGTTGTGCTTGATCAGCGTGGCCGCGAGCAGCTGCATGAGCAGGGCGCCCATGACGGTGCTGACAACCCGGATCCGGCCGCCGGTCAGCGGGGTGCCGCCGACCACGACGGCGGTGATGGCCGACAGCTCGATGAACTGGCCGAGCGAGGTCGGGTCGCTGGCCTGCAGCCGGGCGGTGGCGAGCACCCCGGCCAGCGCCGCGAGCAGCCCGGAGATCACGTACACGATGAGCAGCACCCGCTTGACCGGCAGGCCGGACAGCTCGCTGGCCGGGCGGTTGCCGCCGATGGCGACGACCTGCCGGCCGAAGGTGGTGCGGCGGACCAGGAACACCATGACGACGGTGAGCGCCGCCGCGACCAGCACGATCACCGGGATGCCGGCCACCGAGCTGCTGCCGAGCGCGATCAGGCCGGGGCTGCGGAACTCGACGAGCTGCGGCACGAGCACGTTCGCCAGCCCGCGCACGCCCACGAGTAACGCGAGCGTGGCCACGATCGGCTGGACTCCGATGTAGGCGACGAGCGCCCCGCCCGCCAGGCCAGCCAGCGCGCCGCCGGCCAGGGCGACGGCCAGCGCGGGCACCCAGCCGTAGCCGAGGTAGAGCACGACCAGGGCGGCCGACAGCGCCATGACGGAGCCGACCGACAGGTCGATGCCCTGGGTGCCGATCACCAGCGCCATGCCCAGCGACACGATGACGATGGGCGTGACCTGGACGAGCTGGGTGCGGAAGTTGGCCACGTCCAGGAAGTGCGGCGTGAACAGCACGTTGAACAGCAGCAGCGCCAGCACGGCCGCGTACACGCCGTAGTCCTGCACCCAGGCGTACACGCGCGGCTTGGGCGCGGCGGCCCGCACGGTCAGCTCAGCCATCACCCTGCTCCGCGATCGTCGCCATGATCCTCTCCTCGGTGACCTCGTCGCCGGACAGCTCCCCGACGACCGCGCCCTCGCGCAGCACCAGGATGCGGTCGGCGCCCTCGACCAGCTCCTCCAGGTCGGAGGAGATCAGCAGCACGCCCAGCCCCTCGCCGGCCAGCTCGTCGATGAGCGCCTGCACCTCGGCCTTGGCGCCCACGTCGATGCCCCGGGTGGGCTCGTCGAGCAGCAGCGCCTTGGGCCGGATGGCGAGCCAGCGGGCCAGCAGCACCTTCTGCTGGTTGCCGCCGGACAGCTCGGAGACGAGCTGGTCCGGCGAGGCGGCCTTGATCCGCAGCCTGCGCATGAAGATCTCGACCACCCGGTCGATCTTCGCCTCGGACACCACCCCGGCGCGGGCGAGCGTGGGCAGCGCGGCCAGCGCGATGTTCTCGCGTACGGAGAGCGTCGGGATGATGCCTTCGGCCTTGCGGTCCTCGGGCAGCATGCTGACCCCGGCCCTGATCGCGGCGCTGGTGGAGCCGGCGCGCAGCGGCAGCCCGGTGACCAGCACCTGCCCGCCGTCCAGGGGCAGCGCGCCGACGATGGCCTTGGCGGTCTCGGTGCGTCCGGCGCCGAGCAGCCCGCCGAGCCCGACGACCTCGCCGGGCCTGACGGTGACGTCGACGCCGTCGAGCACGTGCTTGCGGGTGAGCCCGCGGGCCTCGACGACCGGGGCCCGCTCCCCGTCGCCGGGGCGGTCGCGGGAGAACTCGGTCAGCCCGCGCGAGCGGACCTGGCCCAGCTCGCGGCCGAGCATGAGCGAGATCAGCTCGATCCGTTCCAGGTCGGCCAGGTCGCCGGTGTGCGCGACGCGGCCGTCGCGCAGCACGGTCACCCGCTCGCAGACCTGGTAGAGCTCGTCGAGCCGGTGGCTGACGTACATGACGGCGATGCCGTCCTCGCGCAGCTTCCTGATCACCCCGAACAGCGTCTCGACCTCGCGCGGCTCCAGGGACGAGGTGGGCTCGTCCATGATGACCACGCGGGCGTCGACGGAGACGGCCCTGGCCAGGGCGACCATCTGCTGGGCGCCGACGCCCAGGTCCCGCAGCGGCCTGCGGACGTCGGTGTCGATCCCGTACCCGGACAGCACCCGCTCCGCCTGGGCGTACATGGCGGCGGCGTCGATGACGCCGAACCGGCCGCGGGGTTCGCGGCCCAGCAGCAGGTTGCGGGCCACGCTCATCATCGGGACGAGGTTGACCTCCTGGTAGATGGTGGAGATGCCGGCGTGCTGGGCCTCCATGGGAGTGCCGAACGCGGCGGGCCGCCCCTGGTAGCGCAGCTCGCCGCCGTCCGGCCGGTACACGCCGGTGAAGACCTTGATCAGGGTGGACTTGCCGGCGCCGTTCTCTCCCACGAGGGCGTGCACCTCGCCCGGGTGAAGGGCGAGGGACACGCCGTCGAGAGCGAGGACGCCGGGGAAGCGTTTGCTGATCCCCTTCGCCTCGAGTACCGCTTCCAAGTCAGTACGCCTCACCGAGGGAGTCCTGAGCGTTGGAGGCGTCGTAGTCCCGGTCGGAGATGATGACCTTGTCCGGGATCGCCTCGCCGTCCAGGAACCGCTGGGCGGTCTGGAAGGCGAGCGGCCCGAACCGCGGGTTGGACTCGATCACCGCGTACAGCCAGCCGTCGACGATGGCCTGGACGGCGCTGCGGGTGCCGTCCACCGAGACGATCTTGATGTCGCCGGGCTCCTTGCCCGCGCCCTTCAGCGCGGTCACGGCGCCGAGCGCCATCTCGTCGTTCTCGGCGTAGATGCCGTTGATGTCGGGGTTGGACTGGATGAGCTGCTCGGTGACCTGCTGGCCCTTCTCCCGGGCGAACTCGCCGGTCTGCTCGAACGAGATCTCGATCTCCGGGGCCTGCTCCTTGACCCGGTCCTTGAACCCGTTCGTGCGCTCGGTGGTGACGTTGTTGCCGGGCGAGCCGAGCAGGATCGCCACCTTGCCCTTGCCGCCGAGCGCCTCGATCATGCGGTCGGCGGCCCGCTTGCCCTGCTCGTAGAAGTCGGAGCCGATGAACGTCAGGTAGTCGTCGCACGGCTTGGCGTTGATCTGCCGGTCGACGGTGATGATGGGGATCTTCTTCTCGGCCGCCTGCTGGAGCACCGGCTCCCAGCCGTCGGAGTTCAGCGGCGCGATCACCAGCAGCTGCACGCCCTGGGCGATGAGCTGCTGCACGTCGGTGATCTGCTTGGAGAACTGCGACTGGGCGTTGGTGACCTTGAGCTCGGTGATGCCGAGCTTGGCCGCCTCGTCCCTGATCGACTGGGTCTCGGCGATCCGGAACGGGTTGGCCTCCTTCTCCGACTGGGAGAAGCCGACCACGGCGGTCTTGAGGTCGAACTTCTCGCCGCCGAACTGTTCCAGCGTGCAGGTCGGCCCGGCGTCGCCGGCGGGGGTCTGGACGACCTGCTGCCCGGCGGTGCTGGTGGCGGCGGGGGCGGCGACCGGCTCCTCGGCCTTGGCGCAGGCCGAGAGGGTCAGGAGCGCGGCGAGCGCCAGGCCGGCGGCCTTCATGGTGGGGGGTCGCATCGGTGTTCCTTCCTATCAGGCGCAGGCCGGGCTGAGCTCGCCGGTGAGCGCCGTGTTCGCCTCGTGGATCCGCCGCACGTCGGGCTTGGTGACCGCGCGGTCGTAGGTCAGGAGGCCGTTGATCTCCGTCTCGACGTCGGTGGTCTGGGTGTAGATGGCTGCGCTGAGGTCCTCACAGGCGTGCAGCCTGCGCAGCTCCTGCACCATGCCGACGTAGCGGTCGGTGAGCGCCGCCGGGTCGGGCTCGGTGGCGTAGCCCCAGCCGCCGCCGGTCCAGGTGTGGCCGACCATCGGCAGGGCGAGGCCGCCGTACTCGCCGAGCACGTTGGCGCGGGTGCCGGTGGGCTTGCCGGGGTTGCCGGGGCCCGGATAGATGTGGAAGTCCTTGACGTCGCCGTTGCCGCCGTCGACGGCGCCGCAGCAGTTGATCCCGCTCATGTTGTTGACCAGGCGGGTCGGGTCCCAGCTCTTGACCAGGTCGGCGATGCGGGCCTGGTCGTACTGGCCCCAGCCCTCGTTGAACGGCACCCACATGATGATCGACGGGCTGCCGCGGTGCTGGTCGACCATGGCCTTCAGCTCGGCCTCGAACTGCGTCTTGTCACCGGCCCGGGCCGCGGACGGCATGTCCTGCCAGACGAGCAGGCCGAGCTTGTCGGCGTGGTGGTACCAGCGGTCGGACTCGACCTTGACGTGCTTGCGGACCGCGTTGAAGCCGAGCCGCTTGGTCTCCACCAGGTCGTGCTTGAGAGCCTCGTCGGTGGGCGCGGTGTAGATGCCGTCGGGCCAGAAGCCCTGGTCGAGCGGGCCGATCTGGAAGACGGGCTTGCCGTTGAGCAGCATCCGGTTGTTCTGGACTTCGATGCTGCGCATGCCGAAGTACGAGCGGACCTCGTCGCTCTTCACCCGGACGGTCAGGTCGTACAGGTGCGGGTCCTCCGGCGACCAGAGCCTCGGGTCGCGCACGGGCACGGTCAGCTCGGTGCCGACGCGGCCGGTGACGCGGCCGATGACGCGCTTGCCGTCGCGGACGGTCACGATCGCGTTCCCGCCGCCGCCGTGCACGGTGACCTTGACAGCCTGGTTCGCCACGTCGGGGACGGCGTCGACCCGCTCGATGTGGTCCCGCCTGGGCACCGGCTCCATCCAGACGGACTGCCAGATGCCGGAGACGGTGGTGTACCAGATGCCGCCGGGGTTCAGCCGCTGCTTGCCGAGCGGCTGGGAGCCCTGGTCGCTGGGGTCGGCGACGCCGACGATGAGCTCCTGGGGGCCGTGGTTCTTGAGCGCGGCGGTCACGTCGACGGTGAAGCGGTCGAAGCCGCCCTTGTGCTCGCCGACCTTCTTGCCGTTGACGTAGACGGTGGAGTGCCAGTCGACGGCGTCGAGGTGCAGCAGGACGCGCTCGCCGCGCCAGGAGCGGGGCACCTCGAACGTCCTGCGGTACCACATCCGGTCCTCATGCCGGCCGATGCCGGACAGCTGCGACTCGACCGGGTACGGGACCACGATCCGCTCGGGCAGGTCGCGGCCGACCGGCGCGGCCTCACCCTCCTTCGCGGCGGCGAACTGCCAGGTGCCGTTGAGGCTGCGCCACTCGTCGCGGACCAGCCGCGGCCGGGGGTACTCGGGCAGCGGGTTGGCCGGGTCGATCTCGTCGGCCCACTTCGTACGGAGGATGTAGGCCGAGCCGTTGACCACGAACGCGTACGGGAACGCCTCGACCGGGGTGCCGTCGGCGTGCACGAGCCCGCCGTCGCCGCCGTAGGAGGCGCGCAGCGTGTTGACCGCCTTGGCGGGGATGGGGTGTTCCAGCGTCAGCTCGATCGTGTCGCCGCCGGTGCGGGCGGCGCTCTTGACCGGCCAGGGGGTGCCCGCGACGGTGACGCCGATCGCGTCCTTCGCTCCGGCGGGCAGCTCGCCGAGCGGCTTGGGGAACCTGAGCGTGATCAGCTTGCCGCTCTCGTCGAGCCGGGCGCCGGCGGGACCGGGCGGGTCGAAGCCCTCGGGCAGGGTGAACGCCTCCGTCGGCACGATCTGCTTGGGCACGCTCGGGCTCTCCCAGCGCAGCCGCAGGTGGGCGCCGCCGTAGTGCTCGAAGTACTCGACCTTGAAGTCGTACGCGCGGCCGGCTTCGAGGGCGATGGGGGTGCCGACCTGCTCGATGTCCCAGTCGTCGACCCAGTGGTCGATGATCAGCCGCCCGTCCACCCAGAGGCGGAAGCCGTTGTCACCGATCATGGAGAAGGTGTACGTCTCGGAGAACTCCGGCGTGATCTGCCCGGTCCAGCGCACGGAGACGTCGTCCTCGCGGCCGGTGAGCAGGCTGAACGTGGGGTTCAGGTCGGGCAGTTCCAGGTTGGGGTCCACGACCGTGGCCTTGAGCTCGCCGAAGTCGAGCTTCCCGGGGCCGGTGGACAGGTGGTAGTCGCCGCGCAGGCCGTGCCGTTCGGCGGCGGCGTCGGTGGTGGCTGTAGCGGGGGGCGCCAGGCCGAGCACGGCCAGCAGCATGGTCAGCAGGACAGCGAGTGACGTTCGCACGGGGGTCCTTTCGCAATCCGAGCGCAGAGGCGTCACGACTGGGGGGTGATCAGGTTTCGACAGGTTCTGACCTTCTACGGCAACAAATAAGCACCACCGGAAGCACTCGGTCAAGGTTTCCGATCAAATTCGTTCTCAAACGGTCCGAGCTGAACCGTTCCCGGGTGTTCGCATATGATCGGGACTGTGAGCGACACGCAGAGCGAACGCAGGCCCGTGTTCGCCGCCGAGCGCAGGCAGCGCATCCTGGAACTCGTGCGCGCCAACGGCGCCGTGTCGCTGCGCGAACTCGCCCAGGCCGTCCGCTCCTCCGAGGTGACCGTCCGCCGCGACCTGCGCGCGCTGGAGTCGGAGGGGCTGCTCAACCGCCACCACGGCGGCGCCACCCTGCCCGGCGAGCTGACCCGCGAGGCCGGCTACGCGCACAAGGTGTCGCTGGAGGCGGCCGAGAAGGGCGCGATCGCCGACCTGGCGGCGGCGCTGGTCGAGGACGGCGACGCGATCGTGGTCGGGCCCGGCACCACGACCCAGGAGTTCGCCCGCCGGCTGACCCGGCACAGCGACCTGACCGTGGTGACCAGCTCGCTGCTGGTCGCCCAGGTGCTCGCGGGGAGCCCGCGGATCGAGGTCGTGCTGACCGGCGGCACGCTCCGCGGCTCCATCCTGGCGCTGGTGGGCAGCGCGGCCGAGCACTCGCTGGCCGGGCTGCGGGTGCGCCGGGCGTTCGTCTCGGGCAACGGGCTGACCGCCGAGCGCGGCCTGTCGACGCCGAACATGCAGGTGGCGGGGGTCGACCGGGCGCTGGCCGCGGCCGCCGAGGAGGTCGTGGTGCTGGCCGACCACACCAAGATCGGCGTGGACACGATGGTGCAGACCGTGCCGCCCGACCAGATCGCCCACCTGGTCACCGACGACACCGCCCCGAGCGAGGTCCTGGACGAGCTGGCCGCGCGCGGGGTGCGCCTGCACGTTGCCCAGGTCTGATCGAATGTGACATTGTCGTTACGGGATTGTTTCCTCTCGCGACCACCATTCGAGGCGGAGGCAACCGTGCTACAGGCCGCAGGCGTACTCAAGACCTTCCAGGGCGCCGTCGCGCTCGACCACGTCACGTTCTCGGTGCGCCCCGGCGAGGTGCACGCCCTGATCGGCGGCAACGGCGCGGGCAAGACCACCCTCGTCAAGGTGCTGTCCGGCGTCTACCAGCCCGACGCGGGCCAGCTGCGCTACCTCGGCGAGCCGGTCCGGTTCGCCGGCCCCGCCGAGGCCAGGGCGGCGGGCATCGCCACCGTCCACCAGGAGACCAACCTGGTGCCGACCATGAGCGTGGCCCGCAACCTGCTGCTGGGCAGGGAGCCGCGCGGCAGGTTAGGGCTGATCGACTTCGCGGCCGTGCACGAGCGCGCCGAGGCGATCCTCGCCGCGTACGGGCTCCGCACCGACGTGCGCAGGCCGCTGGGATCGCTCGGCGAGGGGGCCCGCCAGCTCGTGGCGCTGGCCAGGGCCGCCTCCGCCGACGCCCGCCTGGTGATCATGGACGAGCCGGCCGCCGCGCTCGACCCGGCGGAGCTGGAGACGCTGTTCGGGGCCGTGGCCAGGCTGCGCGAGGAGGGCCGCTCGGTCGTCTACGTCACCCACCGGCTGGAGGAGCTATACGGGATCTGCGACCGGGTGACGGTGCTGCGCGACGGCCGCGTGGTCCACACCGGGCCGCTGGCCGGGCTCGACCGGCTGCGGCTCGTGTCGCTCATGCTCGGCAGGCCGTTCCAGCCGTCCCGGCCGGAGCCGATCGCCGGCGAGCCCGACGTCCCGGCCGACCAGCCGGTGCTGGAGGCCAAAGGGCTGACCCGCCACCACGTGCTCGACGGCGTGTCGCTGCAGCTGCGGGCCGGCGAGGTGGTCGGGCTGGGCGGGCTGATGGGCGCGGGCCGCAGCGAGACCGCCCGGGCCATCGCCGGCGCGCTGCCGGTCGACGCCGGGCAGGTCACGGTGGCGGGCGCGGCGGCCCGCAAATGGTCGATCAGGGACGCCGTGCGCGCCGGGATCGGCCTGGTGCCGGAGAACCGCAAGACCGAGGGCATCGTGCCCACCCTGTCGGTGCGCGACAACATCGCGCTGGCGGCGCTGCCCCGGCTCTCCAGAGCCGGGATCGTGTCCGACGCCCGCATCGACGGCATCGTCACCACGTTCATCCAGCGGCTCGGCATCAAGGCCGTCTCCCCCCACCAGCCCGCCGGCGAGCTGTCGGGCGGCAACCAGCAGAAGGTGCTGCTGGCCCGCTGGCTGGCCATGCACCCCAAGGTGCTGCTGCTGGACGAGCCGACCCGGGGCGTGGACGTGGCCACCAAGGTGGAGATGCAGGCGCTGCTGGACGAGCTGGCGGTCGCCGGGCTGGCGATCATGCTCATCTCGTCGGACGTGGCCGAGCTGGTGGAGAACTGCGACAGCGTGGTGGTGCTGCGCGACGGCGCGATCACCGGCCGGCTCACCGGCCCCGAGGTCACCGAGGACCGCATCCTGGCGGCCCTGGCGGGCGACTGACCCCGCACCCGTGTGGCAGGCCCGCTCGGGCCACTGACCCCGCACACGACGGAAGGCCCGCTCGGGGTGAGCGGGCCTTCCTTCTTTCGGAGGGTTCCTTCTACGGGGGATCCTTCTCACCGGGGATCAGATGGTGACCTGGTGCCAGGCGCCCCGCTTGGTGATGGCGTTGCTGTAGTAGCCGATCTGGCTGACGCGGATGCGGACCTTGTCCACGTTGTGCTTCCAGAGCGTGAAGTGCCGGACCTGGCCGGCGTTGCACAGCTTGTAGGAGCCCGCCTGGTCCCACTTCCAGTTCGGCTGGTAGAGGTGGTGGACGCGGACCTGCACGAACGCGCACTTGCCGCCCTGCTGCAGGGTACGGAAGTCCAGGTCGTACAGCTTGCCCTTGATGCGGACCTTGTTCTTGGTGTGGGCCGGGTTCCAGTCGGTCTTGACCGTGCCCCGGGCCTTGGCCTTGAAGTTGCTGGAGTAGTAGGAACCCCAGTTCTGCACCGGCGGGTTCACGATCAGCGGCTGCGGGTCGGCGGCGGCCGGGGTGCCCACGACCACGGCGGTGGCGGCGGAGGCGGCGGCGAGCGTGAGGACGGTGCGAAGTGAGCGGCGCATGGCTTCTCCTTGAGGATGAGTGCTCCCGGTTCTTTCCGGGGGCCCCGTGCTGTCGGGGTGTGCACCACCTTGATAAGCCCGGCCGCCTGCCGGGGGCTTGCCCGCTCGATGCCGCTCGCCTGCAACGGACTGTATCGATGGTTGCAAGCGGTGACTTACGCCGTGCGGCTAGTAAACAGAGATGTGCGGGTGGTCGTAGTGGTTGGCGGTGGTGCCGCCGCGGTCGGTCATCACCCGCCAGCCGCCCCTCCGCACATGCCAGATCCGCTGCCGGTAGATGACGTACATGATGCCGAGCCGCCTGGCGTTCTTCACGGCCCACTCGGCGATCTCCTGGCCCCGCCGCACCTCGGCGGGCGAGGGGAAGGCGCCGCCCCGGCTGAGCATGAAGTCGCAGGCCCGGCCCAGCGGGTGCTCGCCGCCGTCGTTGATGGCCCGGTAACAGCCGATCCCGTGCGGCACGCCGAAGCGTTTCTCGATGAGGTTCCTGACCAGGCGCATGCGCGGGGTGATGTTGTCCGGCCCGTCGGGGAGCTGC
Organism: Nonomuraea sp. NPDC049649; assembly: GCF_040675175.1. Classification (NCBI taxonomy): domain Bacteria; kingdom Bacillati; phylum Actinomycetota; class Actinomycetes; order Streptosporangiales; family Streptosporangiaceae; genus Nonomuraea; species Nonomuraea sp. NPDC049649. The sequence goes on along the minus strand of NZ_JBFAOH010000007.1, from coordinate 34,694 downwards.
GGCACGAACGTGCCGTCGGCGCGGCGGCCGGGCGCCTCGTGCAACTGGTCGATCTTGTCCTTGATCTTCTCGATCGTCTTCTCGGCCTTCTTGCGCCGGCCTTCGAGGTCCTCGACGCTGTCTGCCAGCTCCTCCTCGCGGCTCTCCGCCTCCCGCCGGGCCTGCTGGTGACGGTCCCGCACCTGGGCGAAGCCCGACAGGGTGGCGTGCTGCTCCTGGATCAGGTGGTGGGTGAGCGCCAGCCGCCGGATCAGGGAGCCCCGGTCCTCGACTCCGGTGAGCAGCGCGACGTTCTCGGAGCCGCCGGTCATGTACTGGCTGACGGCCATCGCGCGCAGCTCGGTGGCCTGCCGGTCGAACACCTCCTGCGCCTCGGCCAGCCGCTCCCGGGCGGTCTTCACGGCCCGCTCCGCCTTCTGGTGGGCGCGGCGGCCGTGGTAGTAGTCCTCGATCAGCTTGTCCGACTCCTTCTGGAGTGCGGCCAGCTCCTTCTCCAGCTTCTTGATCGTGGGCTTCGGGTCCGCGAGCACGGGCGGCGCGATCACGCAGGTGCAGAGGACCGTCATGAGGGCCGTCGTGCCGAGGACTCGGAGGGGAGCGCGCCGCCTGGGGGCGGGGGACGCAACCGCCACGCTACTCCTTCGCCACGGGGGTGCCGGGCGCGTCTCCGGCCCCGGACTACACCGGCGGGGCGCGCCCACTTCCGGGCTCGATAGTAGGGGATCTTCTGTTCAGCTGTGACCAAACATGATGAATCCGTATCGGACGGCAGGCCACCGGGCTGCTCAAGCGGCAGCGCGGAGCAGGCTGAGGAGCCGCTGAACGGCGCGGCGGCGTCCCTGGTCAGGCGGCAACGAGGAGCAGGCGGACAGTGCGGGCCGCGCCCGGAGGTTATGGGGCTGCTCAGGCGGCGGCGCTGCGCTCGGCGAGGAGCCTGCGGACGGCGCGGGCCGCGCCCCTCCCCGCCCGGTTGGCGCCCACTGTGCTCGCTGACGGCCCGTACCCGACCAGCTGCAGCCGGGGCTCCCTGAGCACGCGGGTGCCGTCGACCTTGATGCCGCCCCCTGGCTCCCGCAGGCGCAGCGGCGCCAGATGGTCGAGGGCCGACCGGAAGCCGGTGGCCCAGACGATCACGTCGGCTTCCTCGTACCGCCCATCCGGCCAGACCACTCCCCCGGCGGTGATCCGCTCGAACATCGGCCACCGGCGCAGCGCCCCCGCCTCCATCGCCTGACGGACGACCGGGGTGGCACCGAGGCCGGTCACGCTGACGACGCTCTGCGGCGGCAGCCCGGCGCGGACCCGGGCCTCGACCCTGGCCACCGCCTCACGCCTGGCCTGCTCGCCGAAGTCGTCGTCCCTCAGTTCGGGCTCGCGGCGGGTCACCCAGATCGTCTCCCGGGCGACCCCGGCCAGCTCAGCCAGCACGTGCGTGGCCGAGTGACCGCCGCCCACCACGACCACCCGCAGCCCGGCGAACTCGGCGGGCCCGCGGTAGGAGGCGTAGTGGAGCTGCCGCCCGCGGAAGTCCGCGGCTCCCGGGTAGTAGGGCCAGTACGGGCGCGTCCACGTGCCGGTGGCGTTGACCACGGCGCGCGCGGCCCAGACAGCGGTACGACTGCCCTCTTCGTTGACGCCGGAGCCTGCGGCGCGGGTCGCGTGCACCCTCGCGGTGACCGGATGGCGGTCGGCGCGAGCAGCCGGGGCCACAGAGCCGTCAGCGTGGGGCGCGCTGGCCGGATCGGCGCTGGTTGCAGGCAGCGCCGATCCGGCCACAGGGCCGTCAGCGTGGGTCGCGGTGGCCGGATCGGCGCTGGGTGCGGGCAGTTCGGCGGTGATCAGGAGGCGGTCGGCGGGGCCTGGTTCGACGGCGGTCACCTTGACGGGGCGGTGTACCTCCAGGCCGAGTTCTCGTTCGTAGGCGGCGTAGTAGGCGGGGACGACGGTGGCGGCGGGGAGGTTTGCGGCGTTGTCCGGGGTGCGCCGCATGCCGGGCAGGTCGAAGACGCCGTGGATTTTGTCCATGGTGAGGGTGGGTGAGCGGTGCCGCCACGCCCCGCCGGGGCCCTCGTCGGCGTCCAGGACCAGCGGGTCGTAGCCGAACCGGCGCAGGAAGTAGGCGCTGGACAGCCCTGCCTGCCCGGCTCCGATCACCACTACATCGACCTCGTCCATGTCTTTGCCAACCATTCGCCGGGGCCTGCTCTTCCCCGCTGGTCGTCTAGGACAGGAGAGCGCTCTCTTGCATCAAACGTCAGGAGAGTTCATGCAGTGGTTACCGGCGTACGCGGCCCTGCTCACTTCTCTGCTGGCCGAGGCGTGCGCCGGAGGGCAGCAGCCTGCACCGTCAAGAGGGTTCAGCGCTGCCGATGCTCGACCTCGGCGCACTACGTGGATCCATCCGGGTGAGCCGGCCCCGGCGTGCCGGGCAGGCGTCTCGCCGACCGGCGCCACCCGTCAGAGAGCGGTCTCCAGGACCGGGCGGCCGCGCACTCCCGGCTCGGCCGCGAACAGGGCGCCCGCCTGGGGCTGCTCCTTGCGGTCGGTGTCGACCGCCGAGGTGGTGATGAACAGCCGGTCCAGGTCCGGCCCGCCGAACGCCACCGAGGTGACCTTGCGGACCGGCAGCTCGACGACCGAGTCGAGGGCACCGTCGGAGGTGTAGCGGTGTACGGCGCCGCCGTCCCAGAGCGCCACCCAGACGCCGCCCTCGGCGTCGACCGTCAGCCCGTCGGGAGAGCCCCGGTCCACGGTGACGAACGGCCGGCGGCCGGTCAGGCCCCGCTCCCCGTCGTAGTCGAAGACGTCCACCCGCCCGGTCGGGGTGTCGATGTAGTAGGCGCGGTCGCCTTCGGGACTGAAGTCGAAGCCGTTGGAGATCGTCACGTCGGGCAGCACCACGGTCAGCTTCCCGTCGGGGTCTGCGACGTAGAAGGTGCCTTTGCCGGGGGTCGCGTCGTAGGCCATGGTGCCGATGTAGAAGCGGCCGTCGGGGTCGCAGCCGCCGTCGTTCATCCGCACGGACGGGTCCTGCCACGCCTCGCCCAGCGAGCGGAGCGGCGCGTCGAGGTCGTCGTCGTCCGCCAGCATCAGCTCGCGCTCGGCGGCGACGATGAAGCCGCCGCTCCGGCGCGGCCTGACGACGGCGGCCACCGCGCCGACGTGCCGGCGCCGCACCTCCCCCCGCTCGTCCAGCGCGAGCACGTCGCCGGCCAGCATGTCCACCCAGCGCAGGCCGCCCCAGCGCCGATGCCAGACGGGGCCTTCGCCGTGGTGGGCCACGGGGTCTGTCACGGGGTGCGCGTTGATCGTCATGCGGGCAGGTTAACCCGCTTCCCGGCGGAAACGTCGGGAAGCGCGGTGGGGTGCGTCGCCCGTACGGCGGGTTTGGTTCTACGCATCGGTGGCAGAGGGTGACTTGCAGCACGAAAAGGGGCAAAAGTCATGGTCAAGCCACAGCAGCCGGAGCTTCGCATATCCGGCAAGGGCGCCACCGACTCCGGCTCGGCCCAGGCCATCTCCGAGAAGCGGCGCGGCACCCGGGGCACGGGTCAGGCGCACGGTACGGACAAGGGCCACAGAGGCGGCGGCAAGGGCGGCGGCGTCCCCCCGGGCCAGCGGCCCCCGTACCCGTCCTGACCCGGCTACGCAGGAGAAGAGGACGCCATGCCCGTCACCGGCCACGGGACCCTGCTGTTCATCGGGAACGCGACCACGCTGATCCGGTACAACGGGTTCAACCTGCTCACCGACCCGAACTTCCTGCACCGGGGCCAGCGCGCCTATCTCGGCTACGGGCTCACGGCCAAACGGCTCACCGATCCGGCCGTGAAGATCGACGAGTTGCCGCCACTCGACGCGGTGGTGCTGTCGCACCTGCACGGCGACCACTGGGACCGGGTGGCCCGCCGAGGCCTGGACCGGGACACCGAGATCGTGACCACCCGGCACGCGGCGCGGCGGCTGTCCAGGCAGGGGTTCAGCCGGGCGACGGGACTGAGCATCTGGCAGCAGCACGAGCTGCGCGGCCCCGGCGGTTCGGTGACGATCACCGCGCTGCCCGCCCGGCACGCGCCCGGCCCCGCCGAGTCGCTGCTGCCGCCGGTGATGGGCAGCGTGCTGGAGTTCAGCGACCCGGACGGGCTGCCCGACCTGCGGCTGCTCATCAGCGGCGACACGATCATGGACCGCCGGCTGGACGCGATCCCGCGCCGCTTCCCCGACATCGACGTGGCGATCGTGCACCTGGGCGGCACCCGGCTGCTCGGGATGACGCTGACCATGGACGGCAAGCAGGGCGCCCAGTACGTCGACCTGGTCGACCCCGCGACCGTGCTGCCGGTCCACTTCGACGACTACTCGGTGTTCGCCTCGCCGCTGAGCGACTTCCAGCATCACATCCGGCGCAGCGGGCTGGCCGACCGCGTGGTCTACCTGGAACGCGGCCAGAGCTGCGACCTGACCGGCGGGCGCCGCTCCAACGTCTGAGCCTTGCCTTCGCGGCACCTTCGTGGTTCACTGCACTCGATAGAGAACGGTGCTCTCACATTGGAGCGGTGAACTGTGGACTTCCTGACCGTGCCCGGAGGCCGGCTCGCCTACCGGGTCACCGGCGAGGGCCCGCTGGTGGTGCTGGTCCACGGCATGGGCGACACCCACCGGACCTTCCGCCACCTGATCCCGCTGCTCACCGGGTACCGGGTGGCCGCCCTGGACGTGCGCGGCTACGGCGCCTCCAGCACCGGCTGGCCCGGGGTGGCGGCGACCGGCTCCGACGTGCTCGCCCTCATCCGTCACCTGGGCGGACCGGCGACGGTCGTGGGCCACTCGATCGGCTGCTCGTCCGCGGTCTGGGCGGCGGCATCATCGCCGGAGTCGGTGGCCGGGCTCGGGCTGATCGGCACGTTCTCGGGTGACGTCCCGATCAAGGCGTGGATGCGGGCGGCGTCCTGGCTCGTTTCCCGACATGTCAGTCTGTGGGGGCTTTTCGTACGTTCGAGCTATCCGACAACGCGGCCCGCCGACTTCGCCGCCTACCTCGCCGAGCTCAAGAGCAACCTGCGCCAGCCCGGCCGCCTCGCCGCGCTGCGCGCCCAGATCGCGCTCTCCCTGTCAGGCGTGGAGAACCGGTACGCCGAGGTCACCCAGCCGTCGCTGCTGGTGATGGGGTCCAAGGACGCCGACTTCCCCGACACGGCCGCCGACGCCGCCCGCACCGCGGCCAAGCTCGGCGGCCCCGCCGAGGTGCGGATGATCGACGGCGCCGGTCACTACCCGCACGCCGAGATGCCCGAGCGGACCGCCGCGGCCCTGCTGCCCTTCCTCGCGGCGGTCGCACCCGTCACTTGAACGCGCCGAACGCGACAGCGGTCGTTGAGGCGATGGCCGTGGTCAGCACCACCATCAGCAGGACGGTCCCGAGCGGATTGGGCCGCTCCGGCGGGGCCTGGCGCTCGGCCACGATCCTCGCCTTGGGCGTGGGCTCGGCCTTCGTTGGGGTGGGGGTCGGCGTCGCCTCGGCCGCCTGAAGCTCCCGTGCCCTCTCCGGTGCGGGCGTCCCTTGTGCACGCGGTCGCGGCCCGGCTACCCGGCACCGCCCGATGTGTATGTACGAATTCGGGGTGTCGACGCACACCGCGTCCTCGTACACGCGCACATCCGGCACCGACGCACTGGGCCGGGGCCGCGGCCTCCCCGGCACCCTCCCCTCACCCACCGACGGTATGGGCTTCGAAACCCGAGGCTTCACCACCCGCGGCTTCGTCACCCGGACCTTCCCCGGCTTCGCCACCCGGGCCAGCTTTCTCGTGCGCCGCTCCACCTCACGGGCTCCGGCCACGCCCCGCTTGGCCTTCGCTCCCAGCCGCCCGGCGGCACCCGCCCCGGGACCGTAATCCGTCCGCACCCGAGGCTTGGCGACTCCAGGCCCCGGCACTTCAGGCCCATCACCAGGAGCCGCCCCCGAAGCCCCGGCCCGGCCCACATTCACGCCGACTGCCTGCGTACCACCACCGACCACACGCCCCGCCGCACCGACAACCCGCCCCGGCGTACGGCTTGATCGGGCAAGCCCCGCCTCCCCGGACTCCGTCACACGATCCGATCGCGCGGTCCGGCCCTCTTCCGATCCATTGAGGGCCGAGGGGGGTGTGCTTTCGTTCGACGGGACGAAAGGGGCGCAGGCTGGGAGGGCGAGGAGGGTGAGTGCTGTGAGGAGGGGGGTCAGGAGTCGGGGCATGTCAGATCCCTCCCGTGACGCGGGCGAACTCGTGGAGCGCCGCCGTGAAGGCGTCCGGGCCGACCGCTAGGGGGCCGGCGAAGGCTTGGGTGATGTCCCAGGTCAGGTAGGTGCCGAAGCCCAGCATGGCGGCCATGGCAACCAGCGGCAGCAGGGTGATGCCGCGGGGGCGGGCTCCGGCGAGGAAGGGGAAGAGGACCACCGAGAGGCCGGTCAGGATGGTGAGGGTGAGGAGCCCGGAGGGCGGTGCCGCGGCGGCGTCGGCGGCGCGCTGGGCGCGGGCGGCGGTGATGTCGGCGAGGTGGTCGAGCATGCCGGCCCTGGCTTCGCGTACGTCCTCGTCGTCGGAGGTGAGCTCGGTGATGCGGGAGCGGAGTTCGTCGAGGCGGACGCCGCCCATCGGGTCGAGGTTCCCGCGGGCCATGCGCGGCCACTCGTCCTCGACGACGAAGGTCACGTACTCGCGCAGCCCGGTGCGGACCGGACCCACCATGTCGGCGGGCAGCCCGGCGGCGGTCCAGTAGGCGTCGACGACGGCGCGGCTCTCGACCTGGGTGTTCTGCCTGGCCGCGTCGGCGGTGGTCCAGGGGACGATGATGGCGATCGCGAAGACCAGCAGGAACAGCGCCGACAGCATGGCGCCCGCGTGCCCGGCCGACGGTCCGCCGGCGTCGCGGTCGTCGCTGCCCTTGCCCGCCAGGCGGAACGTGAAGGCGGCGGCCCCCACCAGGCCGACCGCCGCGATGACCGAGAGCACGTACGCGACCATGCGATCTCCTCGCTACTGACTGTGATTTGACCATCACAGTAAGCGATGTGATCGGAATAGCCAAGGAGTCCGCAGGGCCCGGCTGAACGGTTCGCCGCCGGGGCGGGGCGGTGGCGAGCCGATCGGAAGAGCCAAGCGCGACTGAACGGTTCGCCACCAAGGCGGGGCAGTGGCGAGCCGATCGGAAGAGCCGGGGAATCCGCGGGCCCGGCTGGACGGATCGCCGCCGGGGCGGGGTGGTGGCGGGCCATCTGTCCAGCCGGACGGAGGACCGCGGCGCGCAGACTCCACGATGGGGCCCGTGAACCTACTGAACGGCCGCAGATTCAAAATGGTGAGCTCGACCGCGAGCAAGGTGGACCCGGACGGGCCCACCGAGTTCGAGTACTGGGAGGAGGACGGCGTGGTGTGGGGCAGCTACACCGGCGACACCGTGACCGTCGGCCGGTTCGTCGGCACCCGGGAGGGCGAGAAGGTCTCGATCTCGTATGTGCACGCCCTGGTGGCGGGGGGCACCGCGGCGGGGCGGAGCGACAGCAGGCTGGAGACCGAGCCCGACGGGCGGCTGCGCCTGGTGGAGGAGTTCCAGTTCGCGGGCGACGACACGCTGCACGTGTCTGTGTGCACCGAGGTCGTCGCCTGACCGGTCAGGTGTCCTTGCGCAGCGCCGCCCTGCCCTCGGCGGCCTGCACGAAGCGCATCTTGCCCAGCGGCACGTCCCCGTGCGTCTCGGGGGCGGGCCGCCGGGCGGGGCGCGCCCGTTCGCGGTCACTCGGCAGCACGTAGGGCCGTTTGAGCACTTCGTCCAGGATGAACACGGTCTCGGTGGCCTTGACGGCCGGGATGTTGGCCAGCCGGTCGGTGACCATGGCGTGCACCTCGGCCACGTCGGACATCCTGACCTGGATCATCGCGTCGTGCTGCCCGGTGGTGATCGCGCAGTACTCGACCTCCGGCATCCGCGCCAGTTCGGCCCTGAACTGCTTCCACATCTGCTGCCGTACGGTCACGAAGATGAGCGCGGTGATACCCAGCCCGGCCTTGACGTGGTCGACCTCGGCGGTGAAGCGCCGGATGGCGCCTTCGGCGCGCAGGGCCTCGAAGCGGGTGTAGGCGTTCGCCCGGGAGATGCCCACGCGCTCGGCCAGGGACGCGACCGAGATCCTGCCGTTCTCGCGCAGCACCTCCAGGATCTTCATATGGGTGGAATCCAGCTCCAGACCGATGCCGATCCGTCCAGAGGGGGTGCCACCACTGCCACTGTTTCTGGAAATTTCAGTCATTGATACCTCGCGCTCCTTTATATCCGTCTCAGCGAGTGCGCAGTACATGGACGGATTGCCGCACAATCCACGGCGATCCCCTACGAACCGTCCACATGGAGGACCACACATGGCGACCCGCTCGCAGACGGCGGCACTGCTGCTCGCCGGTGCGCTCGCCCTCGCCGCCTGCGGAGGCGGCGGCGGCGCCCAGGCCCCCGCCGCGCAGAGCGGCGGCAAGACCCTGGTCATCGACACGTCCTTCGACCTGAAGACGGCCGACCCCGGGCGCACCTACGAACCGACCGGCCTCATCGTGGGCAAGGCCACGTACGAGACGCTGCTCACCTTCGAGGGGTCGGACGTGACCAAGCCCGTCCCCGCCCTCGCCGAGTCGTACGAGCTGTCCAAGGACGGCAAGGTGCTGACGCTCAAGCTCAAGCAGGGCGCCACCTTCGCCGACGGCTCCCCCGTCACGGCCGACGACGTGGTCTTCTCGCTCACCCGCGTACGCGACATGAAGGGCAGCCCGTCGTTCCTGCTCGACGGCGTGGAGATCGAGAAGACCGACGACACGACGGTCACGATGACCTCCGAGAAGCCCAACGCGGCGCTGCCGTACATCCTGCCGAACCCGGCGCTCGGCATCCTCAACAGCGACGTGGTCAAGGAGAACGGCGGCACCGCCGACGCCCAGGACAAGGCCGAGCAGTACCTGAACGCCAACTCCGCGGGTTCCGGCCCGTACGAGATCGAGACGTTCGACGTGAGCAGCCAGGTCGTGCTCAAGGCGAACGGCAACTACCACGGCGAGAAGCCCGCGTACGAGAAGGTCGTCATCCGCAACGTCGAGTCGGCGACGCAGAAGCTCAACGTGCAGCGCGGCGACAGCCAGGTGGCGCTCAACCTGTCGGGCGACCAGGTGACGGGCATGCCGGACAACCTCCAGGTGAAGAAGAGCGCCTCGGCGAACGTCTTCTTCCTGCTGGCCAACCAGAACCCCGAGATCAGCGAGGTGACGACGAACCCCAAGTTCGTCGAGGCCGTCCGCAAGGGCGTCGACTACGCGGGCCTGCTGGAGCTGGCCGGTGAGGGCGCGGCCCGGGCTCCCGGCGTGATCCCCTCCCAGATCCTGGGCGCGCTGCCCGAGGGCGAGGCGGTCCAGCGGGACGTGGAGGGCGCCAAGGCGGCGCTGGCCGAGAGCGGGCTGTCCGACCCGACGGTCAAGCTGGAGTACCCGACCGAGCTGACCGTGAACGGCCTGTCCTTCCAGCCGCTGGCCGAGCGCATCCAGGCCAACCTCAAGGAGGTCGGCATCACGGTGGACCTCCAGCCCGCCCCGGTGACGACGGCGCTGGACAACTACCGCAACGGCAAGGAGGAGATGGGCCTGTGGTACTGGGGCCCTGACTACCCCGACCCGAACATCTACCTGGCGTTCCTGCCCGGCCAGCTGGTCGGCGAGCGCGCCGGGTGGAAGGCCGGCGCCGACGAGAAGCTGGAGCAGCTCGGCGAGAAGGCCGGGGCCGCGGTGGGCGACGCGGCCCGCACCGAGGCGTACCAGGAGGTGCAGCGCGAGCTGAACGCCTCCGGCCCGTTCGTCCCGCTCATCCAGCCGAGCCAGAACATCGTCGCCGCCGACTCGGTCACCGGCGTGGAGTACCACCCCGTGTGGCAGATCGACGTCGCCGACCTGGGCGCGAAGTAGCGGTGTCCGCGAGCGCGGAGAAGGGCGCGGCGGTCACCCCGCCGCGCCCCCGGCGGCCGGCGCTGCCTCCGCTGGCCCGGTTCCTGATCCGCCGGCTGCTGGTGGCCGTCCTGCTCGCCTGGGGCGTGACGCTGGTGACGTTCGTGCTGACGAACCTCGTCCCGGGCGACCCGGTGGCCGCGAACCTGGGCCAGCGGGCGATGAACGACCCGGAGATCGTGGCGCAGTGGCGGGCCGAGCACGGCCTGGACCGGCCGCTGTGGGAGCAGTACGGCCTGTACCTGCAAGGGCTGGTCCAGGGCGACCTGGGCACCAGCCAGCAGAGCCACCGGCCGGTCAGCCAGGACCTCGCCCAGGCGGTGCCTGCGACGCTGGAGCTGGCCGGCGCGGCGATCCTCATCTCGCTGGTGCTGGGCGTGGCGTTCGGCGTGATCGCCGCGCTGCGCCGGGACCGGCTCTCCGACCATCTGCTGCGCCTGCTGAGCCTGATCGGCATCTCGGTGCCGACGTTCTGGCTGGCGCTGGTGTCGTTCTACGTGTTCTTCTACCGGCTTCAGCTGACGCCGGGCAGCGGCCGGGTGGATCCGGCGCTCGGCGCGCCGCCGAAGGTGACCGGGCTGCACACGGTGGACGCGCTGCTGGCCGGGCAGTGGGACGTGTACACCTCGGCCGTGGGCCACCTGATCACGCCCGCGCTGGTGCTGGCGCTCTACACGATCGGGCTGCTGACCCGGTTCACCCGGTCGGCGGTGCTGGAGGTGCTGGGCCAGGACTACGTGCGGGCGGGCCGCGCCAAGGGGCTGCCCGGCCGGGTGATCCTGTTCCGGTACGTGCTCCGCTCGGCGCTGGTGCCGGTCATCACGGTGGCGGGCCTGGCCTTCGGCAGCCTGCTGTCCGGCACCGTCCTGGTCGAGGCGATCTTCGCCTGGCCGGGCATCGGCCAGTACGCCTACAAGAGCGCCACCACGCTCGACCTGCCCGCGGTGATGGGCGTCGGCCTGGTGGTGGGCGTGGTGTACCTGGTCATCAACCTGATCGTGGACGTCCTGTACGGCGTGATCGACCCCCGAGTGAGGTTGCGATGAGGCGGGATCCCCTGGCCCGCAAGGGGTTGCCGGCCCGGCTGCCGCAGGCGTGGCGGCAGCCGCTCGCCGTGTCCGGCGTGGTGATCGCGGCGGCCTGGCTGGTGATCGCGGTGGCGGCGCCGTGGCTGGCGCCGCACGACCCGCTCGCCCAGGACCTGCCGCGGCTGGCCCCGCCGGGGCCGGAGCACTGGTTCGGCACCGACCAGCTGGGGCGGGACGTGCTGTCGCGGGTGATGCACGGGGCGCGGGTGTCGATCCCGCTGACGATGGCGCTTGTGGCGATGTCGCTGCTGATCGGCGGGCTGCTCGGCGCCTGCGCCGGATATTTCGGCCGATGGGTGGACGAGACGATCATGCGGCTGGCGGACCTGGTGTTCGCGTTCCCGACGGTGATCCTGGCGATGGTGGTGGCCGCGGCGCTGGGCGCCAGCCTCACCAACGCGGTGCTGGCCGTGCTGGTCGTGGCCTGGCCCGCGTATGCCCGCGTCACCCGGGGGCTGGTGCTGGGCGTGCGGGAGCGGGAGTTCGTGCTGAGCGGGCGGCTGCTCGGCTTCTCGGCGTGGCGCTCACTCCGGGTGGACGTGCTGCCGAACGTGACGGGCCCGATCCTGGTGCTGGCCACGCTCGACATCGGCACCGCGCTGCTGCTGCTGTCCGGCCTGTCGTTCCTGGGGCTGGGCGCCAAGCCGCCGTCGCCGGAGTGGGGCGCGATGGTGTCGTCGGGCGTGGAGGTGTTCGACAGCTGGTGGGTCGCCACCTTCCCGGGCCTGGCGATCCTGACCGTGGTGCTGGCGTTCAACTTCCTCGGCGACACACTCCGCGACGCCCTCGACCCCCGTACCGCCCGCGCGATCAAGGAGCGTGCGCTGTGACGCTGGCGATCACAGACCTGAAGGTGACGATCGGCGGGAAGGACGTCCTGCGCGGCGTGGACCTGACGCTGGAGGCCGGCCGGGTGCACGGGCTCGCCGGCGAGAGCGGGTCGGGCAAGACCATGACCGGGCTGGCCGTGCTCGGGCTGCTGCCGCACGGCTCCCGCGTCACCGGCAGCGTCGCGCTGGAGGGGCGCGAGCTGCTGACGCTGCCGGCCAAGGAGCTGAACGAGGTGCGCGGCGGCCAGGTCGCCATGGTCTTCCAGGACCCGGCCACCAGCCTGCACCCGATGCTGACCGTCGGCAGGCAGCTCACCGAGCACATGCGCCACCACCTGCGCGTCGGCAAGGCCGAGGCCCGGGAGCGGGCGGTCGAGCTGCTGCGCAAGGTCCGCATCCCCGGCCCGGAGGAGGCCTGCCGGCGCTACCCGCACCAGTTCTCCGGCGGCATGCGCCAGCGCATCGCGATCGCGGTGGCGCTGGCCTGCTCCCCCAAGGTGCTCATCGCGGACGAGCCGACCACCGCGCTGGACGTGACCGTGCAGGCGGGCGTGCTGCGGCTGCTGCGCGGGCTCTGCGACGAGCTGGGCCTGGCGGTACTGCTGGTCACGCACGACCTGGGCGTGATGTCGGCGGTCGCGGACGAGGTGAGCGTGATGAAGGACGGCCTGGTCGTGGAGACCGGGCCGCGCTCGCGGGTGCTGCGCGAGCCGGATCACCCGTACACGCGCACGCTGCTGGCGTCGCTGCCCGACGCGGAGGTCTCATGAGGAGCCTGCTGAAGATCGACGACCTGGTCGTCGAGCACCGCACCCCCGGCCGTCCGGTGGTCCGGGCGGTCGCCGGGGCGAGCCTGGAGGTGCGCGCGGGCGAGGTGGTGGGCCTGGTCGGCGAGTCCGGCTGCGGCAAGTCCACGCTGGCCCGCGCCGTGGTGGGGCTGAACCGGGCCGCCTCCGGGTCGATCACGTTCGAGGGCGAGCCGGTGACGCCGCTCGGGCTGCGGCGCAGGACGATGACGGGCGTCCAGATGGTGTTCCAGGACCCGTACGCGTCGCTGAACCCGCGCCGCCGGGTCGGTGACCAGATCGCCGACGGGCTGCGGGTGGCGGGCGACACCGCGAGCAGCCCGGCCGACCTGCTGGAACGGGTCGGGCTGCCGCGCGACTTCGCCTCCCGGCACCCCCACGAGTTCTCCGGCGGGCAGCGGCAGCGCATCGCGATCGCGCGGGCGCTGGCCGCCCGGCCGCGGCTGCTCATCGGCGACGAGCCGATCTCGGCGCTGGACGCCTCCGCCCAGTCTCAGGTGGCCACCCTGATGCGGGATCTGGCCGTCTCCTCCGGGGCCGGGCTGCTGTTCATCAGCCACGACCTGTCGGTGGTGCGGCTGATCGCCGACCGGATCGCGGTCATGTACCTGGGGCGGATCGTCGAAGTCGGCGACACGGCCGAAGTGTGGGCGGACCCGCGTCACCCGTACACGCGGGCGCTGCTGGGCGCCATCCCCAAACCGGACGGGATGGGCGTGCTGCCGGCCGAGCTGCCCGGTGACGTGCCCGACCCGGCGGACCCGCCGTCCGGCTGCCGGTTCCATCCCCGGTGCCCGCTGGTCATGGACGTGTGCCGGACCAAGGAGCCGGAGTTCGGGCCGGTCGCCTGCTGGCTGCACGGACCGTCCTGACCTCCCTGGAGCCAGACGTTGCAGGAGTACCCATCCCCCGCGCCGGACGGCCTGAGCGAGGCCGTGCGCCCATCCGGCGTGGACCGGCTGGGGGCGGTGCGCGAGGCGATGGCGGCGGCCGGGATCGACGCGCTCGTGCTGCGGCCCTCGCCCGACTTCCGGTTCCTGGGCGGGCGCGGCGACGGCTTCCTCGTGGTGACGGCGGAGGCGGCCGTGGAGACCGCGGACCCGCGCCCGTACCTGCTGGAGGGGGTGCGGCGGGTCGGGGTGGACCCGGAGATGCGGGTGCGGGAGCTGTTCGGGCTGGCCGTGGAGGCCGAGCTGGTCCCGGCCGCGCAGGTGCTCGCGCCGCTGCGGCTGGTGAAGGAGCCGTACGAGGTCGCGCTGGCGGAGGCGGCGGCCCGGGCGACCGAGGCGGTGCTGGGCTATGCGCGGGAGCTGTCCTGGTTCGGCGCCACCGAGCGGGAGATGGCGGGGCGGCTGCGGGTGCTGGCGCTGGAGGCGGGGTGCGAGGAGGTGCCGGCGGTCCGGGTCACGGCCGGGCCGGGCACGGCGGGGCCCCGGCGGGCGCCGTCCGATCGGGTGATCAATCCGGGGGACGCGCTGCTGGTGTCGCTGAGCGCGCGGTGGGACGGTTACTGCGCCGAGGTGGCGCGGGTCTTCGCGGTGGCCGAGCCGCCGGAGGACTTCGACGCCATGTACTCGGTCGTGGTGGCCGCGCGCGAGGCGGGGATGGCGGCCGTCCGCCCGTCCGTCCCGGCCTCGGCGGTGGCGGCGGCGGTGGCGCGGGCCATCGACGACAGCGGCTACGGCCGGTACGCGGCGCCCGGCGCGGGCCGGGGCGTGGGGCTGGGCATCGAGGAGGACCCCCGGCTGCGTACGGACGACGACACGCCGCTGGAGCCCGGGATGGTGCTCTGCCTGGAACCGGCGATCTACGTGCCGGAGCTCTTCGGCGCCCGGGTGGCCGACATGGTTGTCTGCACCGAGTCCGGCCCCCGTCCCCTGACCGCCGCTCCTTCTCCGCTGCCGATCCTCGAACACTGACCTGGGGACCGTGTTCCTCATCCGACCCTCGAACATCGCGGCGGGGGCCGTGTTCGCGCCCCGTGCCCAGTCCGGCCCGTCCCTCCCCTCCGCCGGCTCTGGAAGTTGCGGCGGGGGCCGTGTTCGCGCCGGTCAGAGGGGTGGGAGCGGGGTAGACCCGATGCGTGGACCAGTTCGTACTGCTCGTCGTCCTGCTTCTGGGCGCGCTGCTGACCGTGCCGCTCGCCGAGCGGCACGGGCTGCCCGCCCCGTGCTGATGACGCTGTTCGGCGTCGGGCTGGCGCTGGTGCCCTTCGTGCCGGACATGCCGATCGAGCCGGGTCTGGTGCTGCCGCTGCTGCTGCCGCCCCTGCTGTACTCGGCGGTGCAGCGGACCTCGTGGCGGCAGTTCGCGGCCGACTGGCAGCCGATCCTCATGCTCGCCGTGGTGCTGGTGTTCGTGACCACGATGGCGGTGGCCGTGGTGGCGCACGCGATCGTGCCGGGGCTGCCGCTGGCCGCGGCGGTGGCGCTGGGCGCGCTGGTGTCGCCGCCCGACCCGGCGGCGGCGACGTCGGTCGCGGGACGGCTGGGGCTGCCGCAGCGGCTGGTGTCGCTGCTGGAGGGCGAGGGGCTGTTCAACGACACGACCGCGATCGTGCTCTACAACGTGGCGATCGCGGCGATGGTGACCGGCTCCTTCTCGCTGACGAGCGCGGTGGGCGAGTTCGTGCTGGCGGCGGCGGTGGCCGTGGTCGTGGGGCTGGGCGTGGGCTGGCTGGGCGGCGCGCTCCGGGCCTACCTCGGGCAGGCGCGGCTGCAGGTGGCGCTGTCGCTGCTGATCCCGTACATCAGCTACGCGGTGGCGCAGCAGCTGCACGGCTCGGGCGTGCTGGCCGTGCTGACGACCGCTTTCTATCTGGACGAGCGGGTGACGGACCCCGACGACGTGTCCGGCCGGCTGGTGGCGTCGGCGTTCTGGCAGGTGGTCGAGACCCTGGTGACGGCGGTGGCGTTCGGGCTGATCGGGCTGCAGCTGCGCGCCCTGTTCGGCATCGCCGGGCAGCTCGGCGAGGTGCTGGTCTGGAGCGCGGCCGTGCTCGGCGTGCTGTCCGCGGTGCGGCTGCTGTGGCTGCTGCCCGCCACCTGGCTGGCGAGGAAGACGCATGGCGGGCGGCCCGGCGGGGCGATGGTGACGCTCGGCCGGCGGGAGACCGTGGTCATGTGGTGGTCGGGGATGCGCGGCGTGCTGTCGGTGGCGCTGGCGCTGGCCATCCCGCTGGAGACGGCGGACGGGTCGCCGTTCCCGCAGCGGCCGGTGCTGGTGTTCATCGGCTTCACCGTCATCCTGACCACGCTGGTGGTGCAGGGGCTGACCCTGCCGTGGCTGGTGAGCCGGCTCGGCGTCAAGGCCGGCACGGCGGCCGAGCGCGAGCTGGAGAAACGGCTGGCCGCCGAGGCCGTCTCCGCGGCCAAGCGCAGGCTGAAGGAGATCGACGAGATGGAGGAGCTGCCCGCCGACGTGCTGGACGCGGCGAACCGGCGGATGGCGGACCTCGGCCGGCGGATCAGCCCGGAGGGCGCCCACGAGGAGCGGCGCGCCGCCTACGCCAAGCGGGCGGAGCGGTCGGAACTGGTCAGGCGCGTGCAGGCGGAGATGATGTCGGCGGCCCGGCAGGCGGTGCTGGACGCCCGCCGCGACCCGGCCGCCAACCCGCAGGTGGTCAGCCGGGTGCTGAACCAGCTCGACGTGCGCAGCCTGCGCTGACCGTGCTGGGCGACGAAGAAGCGCACCGTCTTGGTATGCCCGGACGAATCCCGGCAGGGGTGCGGTGGCATAGCGTCGCGGTGACATCCGCCGCACTGAGAGGGCCGACAGCTTTGATCTCCATCGAAGAGCTCCACGAGATCGGAGAGTTCGAGCAGGTCATGGCGCTGTTCGAGGACATCTGGCACTTCGGCCCGGCCGGGCGGCCGATCACCCCGGAGCTGATGCTGGCCCTGGCGCACGCGGGCAACTACGTGACCGGCGCCTTCGACGGCGAGCGGCTGGTGGGGGCCTCAGTGGCGTTCTTCGGCGCGGACGCCACGCTGCACTCCCACATCACCGGCGTGCTCAACTGCCCCGGCGCCGGGTTCGCGCTCAAGCTGCACCAGCGGCGGTGGGCGCTGGAGCGCGGGCTGCGGCGGATCACCTGGACGTTCGACCCGCTGGTGCGCCGGAACGCCCACTTCAACCTGGCCAAGCTGGGCGCCCGCCCCGAGGAGTACCTGCCGGCCTTCTACGGGGTCATGGACGACGCGATCAACCAGGGCGACGAGGCCGACCGGGTGCTCGCGGTCTGGCCGATCAGCGATCCGCGCGTCGAGGCCCTCGTCTCGGGGCCGCGCTCCCCCGTACCGGTGCCGCCGGACGCGGTGGTGGCGCTCGCCGACGACGGCGGGCGGCCGGTGCCCGGCCGCGCCGACGCCGCCACCGTGCTGATCGCCGTGCCGGAGGACGTCGAGCGCCTGCGCCGCACCGAGCCCGGCCTGGCCAAGTCCTGGCGATATGCCGTACGGGAGACGCTGGGTGACATGCTGGCCGAGGGGCGCAAGGTCATCGGATTTCACGACAAGTCGTACTACGTAGTGGAGAAGGCGTGAAGATCACTGGAGTCGAGCTACGGCGGGTCGCGATGCCGCTGGTGGCCCCGTTCCGCACCTCGTTCGGCACCGAGACGGTCCGCGACGTGCTGCTGGTACGGGTCGTGACACCCGACGCGGAGGGCTGGGGCGAGTGCGTGGCCATGACGGAGCCGCTCTACTCCGCCGAGTACGCCGACGGCGCCGCCGACGTGATCCGCCGCTTCCTGCTCCCCCGGCTGCCTTCGGACGTCGACGCCCAATCAGCCGCCCGGGCCATGCAGCCGGTCCGGGGGCACCGGATGGCCAAGGCCGCGCTGGAGACGGCCGTGCTGGACGCGCAGCTCAGGGCGTCCGGCGAGTCGTTCGGCCGCTTCCTCGGGGCGGCGCGCGACCGGGTGCCGTGCGGGGTGTCCGTGGGCATCATGGACTCCGTCCCGCGCCTGCTCGACGCCGTCGAGGGCTACCTCTCCGAGGGGTACGTGCGGATCAAGCTGAAGATCGAGCCCGGCTGGGACGTCGAACCGGTCCGGGCCGTCCGCGAACGCTTCGGCGACGAGGTGCTGCTCCAGGTGGACGCCAACGCCGCCTACACCCTGGCCGACGCCCGCCACCTGGCCCGCCTCGACGCCTTCGACCTGCTGCTCATCGAACAGCCGCTCGCCGACGACGACCTCGTCCAGCACGCCCGCCTCGCCCGCGAACTGCGCACCCCCATCTGCCTCGACGAGTCCATCGAGTCGGCCGAGCACGCGGCGGCCGCCATCGCCCTCGGCTCCTGCTCCATCATCAACATCAAGCCCGGACGGATGGGCGGCTACCTGGAGGCCCGCCGCGTCCACGACCTGTGCCGGGCCCACGGGGTCGCGGTGTGGTGCGGCGGCATGCTGGAGACGGGCCTCGGCCGCGCGGCGAACGTGGCGCTGGCGGCGCTGCCCGGCTTCACCCTCCCGGGCGACACCTCCGCCTCCCGCCGCTACTACGCCACCGACCTCACCGAACCCTTCGAACTCTCCGACGGCCACCTTTCGGTCCCCACCGGCCCGGGCCTCGGCGTGGAGCCCATCCCGTCCATCCTGGAAGAGATCACCACCTCCAAGGAGTGGATCCCCCTCTGAAAGCCTGGTCGCCCGTACAAAAGCATGGCCCTCGCGGTAGACGCGCTCCGCGCGAGCCGGCTCGGACTGCGCTCTGTGGGGGGTGCCCCCCACACCCCCGGCGGGTGGCCTCCGGCCCCCGCACCCCCCGAGTGCTGGGCGAGTTCCGCGATTAAGACAGTACTTGGCGAAAGCGGCACGAAAGGGTGCCAATTCCTCAGTCCACTGAGCTATGGCGCTGGACCTTCACGTCATGGAGTATGCGTGCGTCATCAGGCAGGCCGCCGATCCCAGGGTAACCGCGTGCCTCTGCGTCGAGAAGGTACTTCATGAACTCCCGGGCGACTTCGTCGTTCGCCTGGACAGCCATCATCGTGTACTTCTCGTTCTTACTGTCCGGATCTCCGACATACAACTCAGGACACCTGAGCTGTTCATCCCGCATGACGACACACGGCTGGCTCTGAGTGTGAAAGGAGCCGCCCTTCTCCGCCAGGACGACGAGCCGGATTTCGTCACCGGGCGGGAGGCTGTGCGCTTCAAGCAGGGCGTAAGTGACTTTCTGTCCTACTGTTTCCACATTTCTGGCACTTCAGGACAGGGTTTCGAATCACATTCGGCACCCGTCACGGCAGGACATCGACCAGGTATGCGGCCAGTTCCGCGGGGCGGGACAGCATCACCATGTGGCTTCCCGGCATTTCGTCCGGGACGATGCCGAGGCGTTCCCGGACGTGGCGGCGAGTGAAGTCGGGGGTGAAGCAGCGGTCGTCGCGGCAGAGCAGGTATCGGGTGGGGACGTCCGGCCAGGTGGTGAGCGGCCAGGGCTCGTGGATCGCGCGGTCCATGTTCATGTGCTCGTTGAGCGCTGCGTCGTGGGCCTGCACGCGTTCGGCGAGGTCGCGGGGGACGTCGTGCATGTACAGCTCGTAGTGGTCGTCGATGCCGGACGAGGGCGGGCTGCACCGTTTCCACCATTCGTCCGGAGTCTCGCCGGGGCTGGGGATCATGGCGGCGAGCAGGACGAGCGCGATGGCGGGGGTGCGCGTGCAGACGAGCGGGCCGACGATGCCGCCCCAGGAGTGGGCCACCACGACGAGGTCCCGGCGTTCGCCGGCCGCCTTCACGACCGTGTCCGCGTAGTCCCAGAGGCCTGCCTGCGGGTCGGTCACCGGCAGGTCCACGGCGATCGTGTCGTGCCCGCGGTCGCGGAGTTCGGCTTCGAGCAGGTGCCAGTCGTAGGCGCTGCCGCCGCCTCCGTGGATGAGTGCGAAGGTTGCCATGACCGTTATGACCGCTGGTGGCGTGCGGACTCATCGGTGGTCATGGCGCACTCTAGCGCGGCAGGCGGGGCACCGCCTCCAGGAGGGTGCGGGTGTACGGGTCGGCGGGGCTGGAGACGAGGTCCAGGGTGGGGCCGTGTTCGACGATGCGGCCGCGGTGCATGACGGCGATCTCGTCGCACACGTACCGGACGACGGCCAGGTTGTGGGAGATGAACAGGATCGGCAGCCCGGTCCGGTCGCGCAGGGAACGGATCAGGTTGAGGATGGCGCCCTGCACCGACACGTCGAGCGCGCTGGTGATCTCGTCGGCCACGAGGAGGTCGGGGTCGGCGGCGAGGGCGCGGGCGATGGCGACGCGCTGGCGCTGGCCGCCGGAGAGCTCTCTGGGGTAGCGGCGGGCGGTCTCCGGCGGCAGGGAGACCAGTTCCAGCATGCGGGTCACCTCGGCCGGGCGGGATCTGCGCGGGAGGTGGAGCAGGGCTTCGCCGACGGATTCGGCGACGCGCATCCGCGGGTCGAGTGACGCGTACGGGTCCTGGAAGACCATCTGGACGCGGGAGGCGCCGCTGACGCGGCCGGTGTGCGGGACGAGGCCGCTGACGGCGCGGGCCAGCGACGACTTGCCGCTGCCCGACTCGCCGACCAGCCCGACGATGCGGCCCGGCGGGACTTCCAGGGTGACCGCCTCGACGGCGGTGAACCCGCCGTAGCGGACGGTCAGGTCATCGACTCTCACAGAACCTCCGGCTCTCACGCGACTTCCCGGCAAGTGACTCACGAGACCTCCCAGCAGGCGACGCGGTGGTCGTGGCCGTGGGGTTCCAGCGGGGGCCGGTCGGTCGTACAGCGGGCGGTGGCGAGCGGGCAGCGGGGTGCGAAGGCGCAGCCGAAGCCCACTTCGGCCGGCGCGGGCTGGCGGCCGGGGATGCTGGCGAGCGGGAGCGACCGGTCGGTGTCCATGTCCGGCAGGGAGGCGATGAGGGCCTGGGTGTACGGGTGGGCGGCGTCCTTGGCGAGGCGGTCCACGGGCAGCTCTTCCACGACCCTGCCCGCGTACATGACGACGACCCGGTCGCAGAGCTCGCCGACGACGGCGATGTCGTGGGAGATGAACAGCGCCCCGGCGCCGCTCTCGTCGACGACGTCGCGGAGGAGGCGGAGGATCTGCCGCTGGACGGTGACGTCGAGCGCGGTGGTGGGCTCGTCGGCGATGATCAGCTTGGGGTTGCCCATGAGGCCCATGGCGATGACGGCGCGCTGGCGCATGCCGCCGGAGAGCTGGTGGGGGTGGCGGCCGGCCTGTTTGCCGGGTTCGGGCAGGCCGACGTGGCCGAGCCGGTCGACGGCGCGCCGCCGGGCCTCGTCGCGGGTGGCGTTCTGGTGGACGACGGCGACCTCGGCGAGCTGGCCGCCGATTTTGAGCGCGGGGTTGAGGGAGGCCATCGGGTCCTGGAAGACCATGGCGAGCGAGGTGCCGAGCCGTTCGCGGCTCAGGCCCGCCATGTCCTCGCCGCAGAGGCGCAGCCGCTCGTGGTGGACGGTTCCGGGGTACGGGACGAGCCCGCCGACGGCGGCGGCGGTGAGCGATTTGCCGCTGCCGGACTCGCCGACCAGGCCGACGATCTCGCCGGGGCGCACGGTGAGGGACACTTCGCGTACCGGGGTGACGCCGCCGGGGAAGGTGACGGTGAGCCCGGCGGCGTCGAGGACGGCGCCGGGTTCGGGCTCGGTGTCCGGGACCGGCCGCGGGCGGGGCTCGGCGGCGCGTGAGGGGGCGGGGGTGCGGGCGGCGTGCCGGGCGAGGGCGTCGCCGAGCAGGTTGAAGCCGATCCCGGCGAGCGCGATGGCGGCGGCCGGGCCGAGCGCGACCTCGGGGTGGATGTAGATGCGGCCGAAGCCGTCGAAGAGCAGCCGTCCCCAGTCGTAGTCGGGCGGCTGCACGCCGAGCCCCAGGAACGACATCCCGGCCAGGCCGAGCAGCGCGCCGCCGAGCGCCTGGGTGAGGTTGAGGATGAGCGGTTCGGCGATGTTGGGCAGCACGTGCCGGGCGAGGATGCGGCGGCGGGGCACCCGCAGCATGCGGGCGGCGGCCACGTAGTCGGCACGGGCGACGGAGGCGGCCAGCGTCTGGGTGAGCCGGGCGAAGCCGGGGGCGATGGCCGCGCCGATGCCGAGGACCGCGCCGCGTGCGCCGAGCCCGGCGACCACGGCGGTGAACATGGCCAGCAGCAGGCCGGGGAAGGCGACGAGCGCGTTGACGGTGCCGGTGACGAGCCGTCCGGCGCGCAGGGGCAGCACGGACGGCAGCGCGCCGAGCACGATCCCGGCGATCGCGCCGATGAGCGCGGCGGCGATCGCGAGCTGCAGCGAGTAGCGGGAGGCGACGAGCACGCGGGCGAGCAGGTCGCGGCCGAGGTTGTCGGTGCCGAGCGGGTGGGCGGCCGAGGAGCCCTGCAGGATCGCGCCGGCGTCGACGCGGGCGGCGGCCTCTCCCCAGATGGGCGGCCCGATCACGGCGAGCACCAGCATGAGCGTGACCAGGGCCGCGCCGGCGATGGCCGCGGGGGTGCGGAGCATCACGACTCCTTGATGGCGGAGGTCGGGTCGAGCACGCCGAGCACCACGTCGACGAGGAGGTTCACGAGCAGCACGACGGCGCCGTAGACGAGGATCACGCCCTGGGCGACCGGGTAGTCCTTCTGGGTGATCGCTTCGACGATCTTGCCGCCGAGCCCGGGCCAGGCGAAGACGTACTCGACCAGCACGCTGCCGGCGATGAGGGAGCCGAGCAGCAGCCCGCCCAGGGTGAGGGTGGCGGTGAGCGTGTTGGGCAGCACGTGCCGCAGGTGCAGGCGGGCGGCGGGCAGCCGTTTGGCCCTGGCCAGCCGGACGTAGTCGGTGCCGAGCACGCGCAGCGTCTCGACGCGGGCGATGCGGGCGAGCATGGCGGCGGGGCCGAGGGCCAGGGCGAGCACGGGCAGCAGGTAGGACTCGGGCCCGGACTGCCCGGCGGGCGGCAGCAGCCGCAGCCCGATGGCGAACACCGCGACGAGCGCGATCGCGTACAGGAACTCGGGGACGGCCACCACGGCGCTGGTGACGCCGCCGAACGTGGCCTCGGTGCCGCGGTTGCGGCCGTTCTCGGTCCGTACGGCGGCCCACATGCCGAGCGGGACGGCGGCGAGCAGCGCCGCGGCGGTGGCGAGCAGGGCGAGCGTCAGCGTGTTGGGCAGCCGGGCCGCGATCACGGCGGTGACCGGCTCGCCCGTCAGGAACGAGGTGCCCATGTCGCCGGTCACCAGCCCCGACACGTAGGTGACGAGCTGCTCGGGCAGCGGCCGGTCCAGGCCGAGCGCGGCCCGGCGGGCCTCGACCAGCTCGACCGGTGCGGCCGGGCCGAGCGAGGCCCGCACGGGGTCGCCGGGGATCAGGTGGATCATCGCGAACGCGGCCAGCACCAGGACCGCGAGCGAGACCCCGAACCGGATGAGCCGCCGGATGAGCGTTCGGCGCACTCAGCCTCCCTGGGTAAGCCGGAACGAGCTCGGGTCGAACAGCCCGCCGGAGAACCCGAAGGTGGCGTTCCTGGTGGCGGTGAGCACGGTGTTCGCGACGACGGGAACCAGGTCGGCGTTCTCGAACAGGGCGGACTCGGCCTGCAGCCAGAGCTCGCAGCCCTTCTCGCCGGGGATGCCGTTGGCTTCGGTCACCAGCTCGGCGTAGCGCTTGTTGTCCAGGTGGGCGAAGTTGGCGCCCTCGGGGGCGGCGGGGCCGGACAGGAAGCCGACGAGCTGCGACGGGAGGGTGACGGTGATAGGCAGCCAGACGACGTCCCAGTCCTGGGTGACGTTGAGCGACTCCGACAGCTTGGTGTCGAGCGCGCCGTTGAGCTTGACGTCGGCGCCGGCCTTCTGCCAGGCGGCGGCCATGTACTCGGCGGCAGCCTGCACGCCGGGTCCTCTGGTGGTGGGGTAGAGCAGGCTCAGGGTGAGCTTCTCGCCGTCCTTGACCCGGATGCCGTCGGGGCCGGGCTTCCAACCGGCGGCGTCGAGCGCGGCGGCGGCCGCGGCCTCGTCGAAGGCGGGCACGTGTCCGGCGACGGTGTCGCCCGGGCAGGGGCGGGGTTCGGCGACGAGGCCGGTGGCGGGGCGTCCGGTGCCGCCGGAGGCGATGCCGCCCAGCTCGGTCAGGTTGAGCGCCTGGGTGAGCGCCTTGCGGACGGCGGGGTCGGCGCCGGGCCGGCCCTCGCCCTGGTGGTAGAAGAACTGGCCGTTGCCGACGGAGTGGACGATCTGGCCGACGCCGGGGGTGGACTCCATGCGGGCCCGGTCGGGGCCGAGGAACTGGGCGCCGTTGACGGTGCCGGCGACGAGCAGGTTGGCGGCGGTCTGCTCGTTGGGCACGACCTTGAGGACGACCTGCTCGGGCAGGTCGGCGCCGGTGCCGCTGCTCCCCCAGGCGTAGTCGCGGCGCACCTTGAACGTGTAGTGGTCGCCGGGCACGGCCTCGCTGAGCACGTACGGGCCGGAGCCGGAGGTGCCGCGGGTGAGCAGGGAGCGGTCCTCCAGTCCCTTGCCGCAGACGATGAAGATGTCCCTGGCGCTCTCCAGGATGAACCCGAACGGCTCGGGCGTGGAGAGGGTGACGGTGTCCTGGCCGGCCTCGGCCTTCATGCCGGCGGGCACGAGCACGCCGTTGACGGGCGACTTGGTGTCCGGGTCGGTGATGTGGTTGACGGTGGCGGCCACGTTCTCGGGGGTGACCGGGGAGCCGTCCGAGCAGGTGGCGTCCTTGCGCAGGGTGAAGGTGACGGAGTCCGGCTTGACGTCCCACTTCTCGGCGAGACCGGGGACGACGCCGCCGTCCTCGCCGGACCGTACCAGCGTGTCGTAGGCGACCGAGAGCACCGTGTTGGTGATCGACAGCACGCCCATCGCGGGGTCGAGCGCGCCGGGGTCGGCGGGGATCGCGAACGTGAACGTGCCGCTGGTGTCGGTGGTGGAGGTGGAGGCCGCCTCGGGGGTGCCGGCGCCGCAGCCCGACGCGGCCAGGGGGGCCAACAGGGCCAGTGCGGCGGCTCCTGCCGTTCTCTTCATGGGAACTCCGGGAGGTGGGAGGTGATGCCCCACCTTTTCCGCTGGCGGCGATCCGTTCTTCGTGCCCGGCCACGAAATCCGCGGTCGGCGTCGTGCTACGGCCCGAAGATCCGCATCTGCAGCATGACGGTGAGCCTGGCTTCGGGGTCGGACAGGTCCAGGCCGCTGATCTCGACGAGCCGTTTGAGGCGGTAGCGGAAGGTGTTGGGGTGGACGTGGACGCGCGCCGAGGCGGCGTTGACGTCGCCGAAGGCGTCCAGGTAGGCGCGCAGGGTGGCGGCCAGCTCGCTGCCGTGCTCGCGGTCGTGGTCGAGCAGCCGCTGGTAGGGCCCGGTGGGGGTCTGCTCCTCGGCCCCGGCCACGTCGGCGACCTGGAGCAGCAGCGACTCGAAGTGCACGTCGGTGTAGCCGGCGGCCTGGCCGGTGGTGCCGCGGGCGCGCAGCACGCGCAGCGCCCGGTCGGCGTCGGCGCGGGACCTGGCCGCCTGGGCGAGGGTGGCGGCGAGCCGCCCGACGCCGATGTTGGCGGGGTGGCGCGGCCCGACCCGGGCCAGGAAGTCCTGGGCGATGCGGACCGCCCGGTCCTCCTCGTCCTGCGAGCCCGCGGTGAGCGGCAGCACGGCGTAGGCGACGGAGCCGACGAGCGCGGCGGCGGCCTTGGGGTGGATGGTGGCGACGTGCAGGGCGAGCGCGTCGCAGAAGCGCTGGCGGTCGCTCTCGCCGCGGGCGGGGTCGCCTTCGCCCTGGTCGGTGAGCTGGGCGGCGAGCACGCAGAGCCGCTGGGTGGCGATGCCCAGCCTGCCCGCCGCCTCGGCCGCGCCGCTGCCGCCGGCCAGCACGGTGGACAGCAGGTCGGCGCGGAGCCGCCGCTGGGCGTCGGCGCCGGCGCGCTCGCGCAGCAGCCGCAGCGCCACGACCTTGGCGGCGTCGGCGAGCGCCCGCTGCCGCTGCTCGGTGAGCGGCTCGCGCACCGCCGCCCAGATGGAACCCAGGATCTCGTCGCCGGAGCGGACGGCGACGGCGGCCCGGTCGAGCATGTCGCCGGGCAGCTCGATGTAGATGGGGTCGCGGCTCTGGTAGAGCTCCTTGAGCGCGCCGCGCTCGTCGAGCATGCGCCGGTAGCGCTCGGGCACCTGGCGGCCGAGCACGGTCTCGATCCGGCCGGGGTCGGCCTCGTCCTGCCGCCCGGAGAAGGCCAGGACGCGGGAGGAGCGGTCCTCGATCGTGACGGGCGCGTCCAGCAGCGCGCAGACGGCGTTGGCGAGGGAGAACAGGTCGCCCTGCGGCTCGTCCTCGGGCCCGTCCAGGTCGCCTTCGGCCAGCAGCGAGCGGAGCAGCGCGGCGACCTGCGACCAGGAGGCCGCGCGGGTGAGGCCGAGCACGGCCACGCCGGTCGCGGCCACGGCGGCGCGGACCTGCTCGTCCACCTCGACCGGCAGCTTGACGATCACTCCGGCCGCCTGCGGCGCCCATTCCAGCAGGGCGCGGACATGGCCGGCGCCGCGGACGCCGACGGCGAGCACGAGCCCGCCGGGCGGCACCAGCGGCTCGTCGTGCGGGTCGTAGATGTGCACGCCGGTGACCTCCGCGTCGAGGTCACCGGGGGCGACGGCCACGTCGAGGACGGTGCTGCCGAGGTCGTGCAGGATCCGTCCCAGGCTGGCCCGGGGGCGGACGGTCATCCACTCACCATAGAGGCCGGCGGTCACGGGCGCGCCCGCCCGGCGGGCGGCTCAGGCACGCGCGACCGCTCTCCCGTTGTGCAGGTAGGCGGCCCGCCCGTCCCGCATCACGAACGTGATCGTGTGGTGCGCGCCCGCCTCCGGCTCGGCCGTGACGAACGAGTCGCCGGACAGGTGCACGTACCTGCTGGTGCTCGTCTGCATGCCCAGCCCGCGCGCGGTCTCGCCCGGGATCGTGGTCACGGCGAGGCCGCCGTCCGCCGCCGCCACCTCCAGGGTCAGCGCGGGGCCTTCGTACCTGCCCTCGTACGGTGCGGCGTCCACCCGCCCGGGCCGTTCCGGCGGGACGGGGAAGCCGGGCACGTCCACCCCCGCCTCCCGGATGACCGGGTACGCCACGTCCTCGATCAGGCCGAGGAACGCGCCGCCGTTGCCGACCATGGCGATGACGAGATCCGCGCCGGGCACGATCCGCCAGAACGTGCTCTGGCCGGGAGTGCCGCCGTCGTGACCGTACGCGCCCCACTCGAAGATCTCGAAGCCGAGCCCCCACGCACCCGCCAGCAGCCCGGCGACGCCGGGCACCTCCACCTGCGGGGTGCGCATCGCCTCGGCCGACTCCGGCGACAGCACGCCCTCGCCGCCCGCCAGGAACATGCGGCCGAAACGGACCAGCTCGCGCGGCGCCAGGCAGAGGGTGGAGCCGGCCGGGCCGTTGGAGCGGGGCATCTGCCAGCGCGGGAAGACGTCCGCGTCCGGCCCGATGTGCCCGGCCGAGGCGCGCAGCAGCACCGCCTCCTCGGCGAAGAGCGCCGCCTGCGTGATGCCGAGCGGCCCGATCAGCCGCTCGCGCATCGCCTGCTCCCACGTGGTGCCGCGCAGCCGGGCGACGAGCGCGCCCAGCACGCAGTAGCCCGCGTTGCAGTACGAGAAGAGCTCGCCGGGCTCGTGCACCCGGCCCGCGCCCTTGAGGTGGGCGACGTAGGCGTCCAGGCAGTCGTCGCCCCGCCCGGTGTCCTCGAAGACGTCGCCGTCGAAGCCGCCGGTGTGCGTGAGCAACTGCCGCACGGTGGCGGGGAAGGCGAACTCGGGCAGGTAGTCGGCGACCGGCCGGTCCAGGTCGACGCGGCCCTCCTCGGCGAGCTGCATGACCAGGGCGGCCGTCCACGGCTTGGTGGCGGAGCCGATCTGGAAGACGCTGCCGGTGGTGGTCTCGACGCCGGTGGCGGTGTTGAGCACCCCGGTGGCGGCCTCGCGCAGCCGTCCGTCGTGCCAGACGGCGACGGCCGCGCCGGGCACGCCGTGCGCCCGGGCCGCCGTCTCCAGACGTTCGCTCAGTTCCATGTCCTCCGCCTCTCAGCTGATCCGGGGCGTCGCGCGGGCGCCCAGATGCACGTACGTGGTCCCGCCGGTGGGTTCGTAGAACACGGCGGACATCCAGTCGGGGTCGCCGTCCCTGCGGCCGACGAAGGTGACGTCGTCGACGGGGATCAGGTCGACCTCCTCGGGCGGGCTCAGCTCGGCGAGCGCACCGGTGGCCTCCATGCGCAGGTGCAGGCCGCCCTCGCGGTCGCTGAACGTCATCCGGGACCCGGCCCGCTCGTACACGCCCGCGTACCGGGCCGTGTCCACCTCGACCGGCGTCTCCGGCGGGCCGAGCACGGGCGGGACGGTGATGCCGTCGAGCTCGGCCAGCAGCTCGGTGGCGACGGCCCGGGTGAAGGCGCCGCTGTGGCCGCCGTTGACGGAGACGGCGACGACCGTGCCGGTGTCCGGGACGAGCCAGAGCATCGCGTGCTGGCCGATGGTGTTGCCGCCGTGCGAGACGATCCGGTGGCCGTCCCACTCGTCCAGGATCCAGCCGACGCCCCACTGCCTGCCGAGGGTGTGCGGGTTGGGGATGTCGACCTGCGGCTCCCACAGGGCGGCCGGGTTCTCCAGCAGGCCGCCTTCCAGGTGGGCGCGGCCGAACGCGACCACGTCGGCGGGCCGGGCGCAGATCAGGCCGGCCGGGCCGACCGCGCGCATGAGCCCCCAGACCGGGGCGGGCCGCCCGTCGACGTGGCCCATGGCGGCGCGGAAGCGGAGCACGTCCTCGGGGAGCGTCCAGGTGTGGGTGAGGCCCAGCGGCTCGATGATCCGCTCGCGGAGCACGTCGTCCCAGCGCTTGCCGGCCAGTTTCTCCACGACCCGCCCGGCGATGACGAAGCCGGAGTTGCAGTAGGACTGGGTGACGCCGAGCGGGTGGTTCTGCACCAGGTCGGCGCAGGCCTCGACGTACTTGGCCACGCAGTCGTCGCCGCGCCCGGTGTCGATGAACAGGTCGCCGTCGATACCGCTGGTGTGCGCCAGCAGATGCCTGATCGTCACATTCTCGGTCACCTCGGGGTCGGCGACCTTGAACTCCGGCAGCACCTCGGCGACGGGCGTGTCCAGCGTGAGCCGGCCCTGCTCGGCCTCCTGCATGAGCAGGGTGGCGGTCCAGACCTTGGTGACCGAGCCGATCTGGAACAGGGAGTCCGGGGTAGCCTCCACACCGGTGGCGGTGTTGAGCACGCCGGCGGCGAACTCGTGGACCTCCCCCCGATGCAGGTAGGCGAGGGCCGCTCCCGGCACCTCGTACTCGGCGATCAGCTCGGCGAGCCGGTGACCCATTGCTGCAGCCACGCGATGATCCTCTCGTTGTAGTCGAAGCGGTGTGAGGGGCGTCCGTCGAGGATGAACAGGTGCGAGGCGCCCGGGTAGCGCACCAGCCGCACGGGCACGCCGTGCTCGCGCAGCGCCGCGAACCACTGCTCGGCCTGGCCCACCGGGCAGCGGTCGTCGGCGTCGCCGTGCAGCAGCAGGGTGGGGGTGGTGACGTGGTCCACGTGGGTGAGCGGGGACTGGGCGGCGGGGTCGCCGGTGTACTCGTACCTCTTCAGGAAGAAGCCCAGGTCGGAGGTGCCGCTGGCGCTGACGAGGTCTGTCACGGCCCCGCCGGGGACGGCGGCCTTGAAGCGGGCCGTCCTGGTGGACAGCCAGCAGGTCATGTAGCCGCCGTAGCTGTAGCCGGTGACGGCCAGCCGCTCCGCGTCGGCGACGCCCTCGGCGACCAGGTCGTCCAGCGGGGCCAGGAAGTCCTGGGCGTCGGCCAGGCCCCAGGCGCCGGTCGTCGCCTTGAAGAAGGCTTCGCCGTACCCGTCGCTGGCGCGCGGGTTCAGGGTGAGCACGGTCCAGCCGCGTGCGGCGAGCACCTGGTGGTAGAGGTGCGCGCCGTCGAAGACGGGCGCCCAGGCGTTGTGCGGGCCGCCGTGGATGTCGAGCAGCAGCGGCCCCGGCGTGGCCGCCGACTCGTCGCGGAGCACGAACCCTTCGACGGGGGTTCCGTCGGGGGCGGTGAACGTGCGGCGTCGCGGGGTGAACAGGCTGACGTCGTCGAGCGCGTACGAGGTGAGCGCCTCCCCCGGCACCGGCGCTTCCCCTGTGGGGAGATCCGTCAGGTACACCTCCCCCGCACTGGTCGGGGTGGCCGCGACGTAGGCGAGGCGTGTTCCGGCGGCGCTCGCCCCGGCGACCACCGTGTCCCCGCCGACGACCTTGACCGCCGTGCCTCCGGTGACGGGGACGGTGTACAGGTGGGTGCACCCCTGATCCCGGGCCGCGAAGAGCAGGTCACCGCCTGCGAGCTGCGGTGCGGCGCCGGGATAGCCGGGCGCGCCCACCATGACGTTGCGGTCCAGGCCGGTCTTCAGCTCCCGGGCGCCGTCCGCCTCGACCAGGTAGAGCCGGGTGTGCCCGACCGGTTCCGGCAGCCCGGCCGCGACCAGCCGTTCCCCGAGCCACCACACCCCGGTCGCGATCACCTCGGGACCGGTCAGCCGCCCGGGCTCACCTCCGCCCGCCGCGACCTCGTACACCGAGCTCGACAGCCGCAGGTCGCCGTCCGGCTCCATACCGGCGGTGAAGGCCAGCCGCTCCCCGTCCGGCGACCACGACGGCTGCCCGGCGTGGAAGTCGCCCTCGGTGACCTGGACGGTCTCCCCCGACGCCACCTCGGCGACGAACACCTGGGTGGTGACACCGCGCAGCAGCCCCGCCCCGTCGGCCTTATAGTCCAGCCGGTCCGCCACCACGGGGGCGTGCGGGTCGGGCTCGCCGCAAGGTCCCGCGTACGCGATTCTGTCGCCGCCGGGCGACCACACCGGCGGGCCCGCGCCGAGCGGCGCGGCGGTGAGCACGCGCGGCTCCCCGCCGTCCATGGGCAGCAGGTGGATCTGCGGCCGGCCCTCGACGGGCCGCAGGTACGCGAGCACGCGCCCGTCCGGCGACCAGCGCGGGCAGGCCCCCTCGGCGAGCCGCCGCGGCTCCGCGCCGGGGACGGCGAGCCAGATCTCGGCGCGGTTCTCGTCCGGCTCGCGCCGGGCGGTGGTGAGCGTGTAGGCGACCGCGCCGCCGTCCGGCCGCGCCTGCGGGTCGGAGGGGACGGCGAGGCGGAACAGGTCGTCGAGCGTGAGGCGGGCCATGAGCGAACGCTAGGCGAGCGCCGCGGCCCCTGCTTCGGTCTGCAGGACGAACGAGGCCCCCGGTCTTGTACGCGGGACCAAAGGGAATATTCGCTTGCCCCCCGGCGCTGAGCGCATCACCATGTTCACCATGATCCGGCACGCGCTTCCGACGACGCCCCCCGCGGGTGCGTTCGCGCGTGCCCTCGGCGGCCTGGAGCGCTGACCTCTTCCCGTTCGTCCCGGAGTGTGACCCGGCGGGGAGAGGTAGACGGCCCGCACGGGTCACCAGGCGTCCAGGTTCTCAGGAAGGGATCATGGCCAAGCAGGCCTATGTGCGGAACAAGCCGCACCTCAACATCGGCACGATGGGCCACGTCGACCACGGCAAGACCACGCTGACCGCCGCCATCACGAAGGTGCTGGCGGAGCGCGGCCAGGCCACGTACACGCCGTTCGAGCGGATCGACCGCACCCCGGAGGAGCACTCCAGGGGCATCACGATCAACATCTCGCACGTCGAGTACGAGACGGCCACCCGCCACTACGCGCACGTGGACATGCCGGGCCACGCCGACTACGTCAAGAACATGATCACCGGGGCGGCGCAGCTCGACGGCGCCATCCTGGTCGTGTCGGCGCGCGACGGCATCATGCCGCAGACCAGGGAGCACGTCCTGCTCGCCCGCCGGGTGGGCGTCGAGCACCTGGTGGTCGCCGTCAACAAGGCCGACGGGGCCGACCCGGAGCTGACCGACCTGGTGGAGCTGGAGCTGCGGGAACTGCTCGACGAGCACGGCTTCCCCGGCTCGCCGATGGTCCGGGTCTCCGGGCTGCGGGCGCTGGAGGGCGACCCGGCGTGGACGGCGTCGATCGACGCGCTGCTCACGGCCGTGGACGACCACATCCCGGTCCCGGTCCGGTACGTGGACGCGCCGTTCCTCATGCCCGTGGAGAACATCATGTCCATCACCGGGCGCGGCACGGTCGTCACCGGCGCCATCGAGCGCGGCGCGGTCCGCGTCGGCGACACGGTCGAGGCGGTCGGGCTGGGCGGCGACCTGTCGGCGGTCGTCACCGGGGTCGAGACGTTCGGCCGGACCATGGAGCGCGGCGAGGCGGGCGACAACGCCGCCCTGCTGCTCCGCGGCGTCCAGCGGCGCCAGGTCAGGCGCGGCATGGTGCTCGCGGCCCCGGGCACCCAGCAGGCTCACCGGGCCTTCACCGCCCGGGTCTACCTGCTGACGGCGGAGGAGGGCGGCCGGCGCGGGCCGATCGCCTCGGGCTACCGGCCGCAGTTCTACCTGCGCACGACGGACGTGCCGGGCGAGCTGCTGCTGCCCGAGCCCGCCCGGCCGGGCGACACGGTCGAGGTCCCGATCACCCTCGGCAAGCCGGTCGCCCTGGAGCCGGGCCTCGGCTTCGCGATCCGCGAAGGCGGCCTGACCGTCGGCGCCGGCACCGTCCTCACGGTCTGATCCGCGGCTGCCGGGATCTCTGAGGGGATCCCGGCAGCCCTTCTTCGCGATCCGCGAAGGCGGCCCCGGCACGGTCCTCACCGTCTGATCCGTGGCTGCCGGGATCTCACGGCAGCCTTTCCCGCTCACGTGATAATGGCGAGGGTGGATGAGGTCGAGGTCGTCGTCGCCCATCACGAGCGCGCGACCCTGCGCGTCGGCGACGTGTTCCTGAAGGTCGACGCCGATCAGAGGCGTACGGACGTCGAGGTGGAGGCGATGTCCAGGGCGCCGGTCCCGACGCCGGAGGTGCTGTGGCGCAAGCCGCCCGTGCTCGCGCTCGCCGCCCTCCCCGGCGCGGCGCTCGGCCGTCTCGGGGAGCCGTCGGCCGCGTCCCCGGCGGCCTGGGCCTCGGCGGGGGCCGCCGCGCGGAGGCTGCACGACGCGCCGTTGCCGCCGTGGCAGGGCCGGAGCCTCGACGAGATCGTGTCGCGGCTCGACGCCGAGTGCGCGTGGCTGGTCGGGCACGGCGTTCTTCCCGCCGAGTTGGTCGAGCGGAACCGGCGGGTCGCGGAGGCGGCGCTGCGGCCGTGGCGGCCGGTGTTCACGCACGGCGACCTGCAGGTCAGTCACGTGTTCGTCGAGGGTGACGAGATCACCGGTGTGATCGACTGGTCCGAGGCGGGCCGGGGCGACGGCCTGTTCGACCTCGCGACCTTGACGCTCGGACACCAGGAGCATCTCGATGACGTCGTCTCCGGCTACGGCACCGACGTCGACCTCGACGTGATCCGCGGGTGGTGGTCGGTGCGGAGCCTGCTGGGCGTGCGGTGGCTGGCCGAGCACGGCTTCGACCCGTCCTCGCCGGGCTGCGAGGTCGACGTGCTGAAGTCCCAGCTGAAAAGCCGCCGATGAACGCCTTACACGCCGTCCCCCAGCCTGCGTGCTCAGGTCAGCGAGCGCACGTCCGCGACGTCGTACTCGCTCACCGAAGCGGCCAGGATCGCCTCCTGCTGGGCATCGCCGGGGCCGCTGCCGCGGAAGGCCTCGACGGCGGTCCGCGACTCCCAGCGCTCGAAGACGTTGATCCTGCCCGGGTCCGCCAGGTCCGCGCTGATGGCGAAGTCGAGGCAGCCGGGCGCGCGGCGGGCCAGCTCGACGACGCTCACACAGTCGGTGAGATAGCTCTCGCGGCGCCGCGGATCGACGATGAGGTGTCCTGCGACGATGACCATGTTCTGCTCCTCTGCGGGTTCGGCCGTTACGGTGTTGACCACGGAGCGAGCCGGAACTCATCGGCGGGCCCCGAACTATTTGCGGCGCAGCACCCGGCCCTTGAACTTCGGGCGCTTGGTCTCCCAGTAACGCCAGCCCTCGACCCGCGCGGGCACGTTCGCTATGCCGCGGTCGATGAAGCGGTGACGGCAGGTGCCGATCACCTGCCAGGCCGACCAGCCGATGCGGTAGCCGAAAACGCGGTACCGCATGTTGCCGTACTTGCCTTTGCTGATTTCCCGCGTGTATTCGTGCCCGGCGAAGACCCGGTGCCGTTCTTCAAGGTGCGGGATTCCCAGCCGGCGCAGGTGGCGCACCACGTCCCCGGTGGTGAGGGCTATCTGCTTTTCCGACTCGGTCTCGAGGAAGGCGAGCACTTCGTACTCACGGGTGACGCTCACCGTCATCGTGCCGCCCGGCCCGTCGATGAAACGGGTGTGCGGGATGTAGAAGTTGCGCGGCGAAAGACCGTGGACTTTGAAGAAGGTCCTGGGGTTGCACCGGTGGTCGGCCTCCTCCTTGAAGTCCCACTTGAGATGCCTGTGCGGCGTCGGGGTCGGCGTTGCCTCCGGCTCCTCGGTCTCCGTGTCGTCCGGCTCCTCGGTCGGCGTGGGCGTCGGCGTGGGCGTCGGGGTGGGCGTCGGGGTGGGCGTCGGCCTGGGGCTGGGGGTGGGGAAAGCGCCGGCCGCCGGGGACAGGGTGGCGACCAGCACAGTGGCGAGAGACCCCGCGGCGACCAGCGTCGCCGTTCTCCAGCTCGGCCCGCGCCGGGCCGGGGCCGCGGTTCCAGATGGAGAGCTGACCTTCACGGTGACGTTCCTTTCGGCCGGGACCGTACGATGCTCGCATTCGACGCAAGCCACGACGGGGCGGCACGCCGACACCTCACTTTCTGTTGTACGGAAAGACTTCTCGTCAAAGAGGCAAAAAAGTTACGCGAGAATAGGGTGCTCACATGTTACGGCAGCCGTAGATCGTGATCTTCACGGTGTTGCCGCTGGTCGTGTGGCGTGACGCGAAGAGCCGCCGCGATCATGTCGAGTTGTGACACAAG